>NZ_JBFAWA010000016.1:0-262075 GCF_040680035.1 Nonomuraea sp. NPDC052116
CACGACGCTGTTCGCCGTCAACCGCTCGACCGACGGGCCGCTCTCGCTGGAGATCGACACCCGGGCGCTCGGCGGCGCCCGCATCGTCGAGGGGCGCACGGGTCTCACATCGGGTTGCGCTTGAGGAAGGTGTGGGCGGCCTCGCCGACGGCCACCGGGTTCATGCTCTGCAGCCCGTGCGTGGCGTTGGGGATGCCGCACCGCTCCGCCTGCGGCAGCCAGTTCATGAGGAAGCGCTGCGCGTCGCGGAACCCCGGCATCGCCGACTCGCTGTCGAGGCCCATCACCGCCAGCACCGGCATGTCCGGCTTCCGCGTGACCAGCCGGTCGGCCTCCGACGGCTTGAAGCCCCACTGCGAGATCGCCGGGAAGTCGACGGTGAAGGTCGTGTCGACGCACGCCTCGACGCGGTCCCACACGTCGAGCGGCCCGGTCATCTCCACCGCGGGCAGGAAGCTCGGCCCGCACACCGCCTCCATGTAGAGCTGCGCCGCGCCGAGCTTGTCGCCCGTCTCGTACAGCTTCATCGCGTTCATGTAGGCGTCGATGTTGGCTTGGATGGCGTCCGGCGCCTCACGCGGCAGGTACGGCTCCAGCAGGATCGCGCTGTGCGCCCGCTCCGGGTACGACAGCAGGAACTGGAAGGCGATCACGCCGCCGAACGAGAAGGCCATGATGTGCGCCTTCTCGATGCCCAGGTGGTCGAGCAGCTCGGCGACGTGCTGCGCGCCGCCCTCGATGCTCAGCTCGGGCTTGTCCAGCGTGCTGCCGTTGTAGCCGGCCCGGTAGTAGCTGATGAGCTGGTAGTCCTGCAGCAGCGGGGGGTAGAACCGCATGGGGGTGATGAGGCTGTCGGCGATGCTGGTGCCGTGGATGCACAGCACGGGCTCGCCCTCGCCGAGCACGGTGTACCTGAGCTCGGCGCCGGTCACCGGCGCCCGCAGGTTGTGCTCGACGTTCCATTCGCGCCCGATGTAGAGGGCGTTTCGCATCATGGCTTGTGCTCCAATCCGACCAGCAGGCCGGTCTCGTCGAGGCTGGGGACGAGGTCGAAGACGAGGAACTCCAGGTAGTACCGGCCCCACAGCAGGCCCCAGAGCGGGAACCGCTCGTTGAACTCCTCGCCGCGCTCGTGCGCCAGCCGCCCCTCCAGCTCCCAGATCAACGAGTTGAACTCCTGCGCGGTGAACGGCTGCCCGGCCGCGGCGGCGGCCGCGATGACCTCGTCCTTGGACTTGTCCTTGAGCCGGTCGACCAGGTCCGGCCGCTCGGCCAGGTCGCGCAGGAACCCGATGACGTTGGCTTCGCTCACGGTGCCTCCTTCGGCGGCCCCGTGAGCGAAGCCGGCTTGCTGTGTTGATTGGTTCGCTCGCTTCGCTCGTTCACGGCCAGCTCCTCGCGGGAGTAGCGGGCGGCCACGTGGTCGACCAGGTAGTCGAGGTAACGCGCGCCCCACATGTGCCGCCACAGGGTGCTGCTCCCGTCGAACGGCTCCCCGTCCTTGTTGATGACGAGGTCCGCCTCCAGTCGGCCGATGACCCGTTCGGCGTCGTCCTCGGTGAAGGCGAACCCGTCGTTGCGGGCGTGGAACAGGACCCGGGGAAGGTCCATGGGGGAGTAACGGGCCAGCAGACCGGGATCCGACCGGGCCGCCTCCAGGAACCTGACGAACTCCGCCTCGGCCACGGCTAGCTCTCCAGCGCGTGTCTGATGACGTCGTCGATGGCCTTCACGTCGGGCTCGGCCAGCCCGAACGTGGCCAGATGGCCGTAGACGCTGTCGATCTGGCGGAACGTCGCGCCGGGGATCCACTCGGCGTACTGCCTGAGCTCGTCCGGCGGGAACAGCGCGTCGCCGGTGAAGCCGGCGATCGTGGTCTTGGCCTTGATCCGGCCCAGGACCTCCCGCAGGGACTCGCCCTCGGCGCCCGGCCAGGCGGCGCGGGCCTTGCGGGCCTGGGTGACCACGTCGTTGGGGTCCTGCGGGAGCCAGAAGCCCTCCCAGAAGCCCTCGACGAACGCGTCCACGCTGTCGAAGCCCAGGGTGCGCCAGACGTCGGCGCCGGCGTAGTAGAACGTGCGGGGCGGGGCGGTCAGCGCCGAGCCGTGCCCGACCCGGGCCAGGCCGCCGCTGACGCTCGCCGCGTCCGTGTAGGCGCCCCCGGCGTAGTTGGGGTCCGAGGTGATGGGCTCCTCCACCACCGTCTTCAGCCAGAGCTTGGTCCACGGCGGCGGGGTGGGCGCCCCGGCGATGGGGGCGATGCTCCGCACGAGGTCGCCGAAGCGCAGCGCCCACTCGTACACCTGGATCGCGCCGATCGACCAGCCGAGCGCCAGCCGGATCTCGCGGACGCCGAAGACCTCCTCCAGCAGCCGCTGCTGGGCAATGACGTCGTCGGCGACGGAGACGGCCGGGAAGGGCCGCGACGGGGTGTTGCTCGGCGCGGAGGACGGCGGGAGGCCGAAGTGGCCGGGCAGCACGATGAAGTGGGTGCGGGGATCGAGCGCGCGGTTCTCGCCGATCCAGCCGTTGAGCACCTCGGCGGGGGCGCCGAGGAAGGTCGGGAACACGACCACGTTGTCCTTGGCCTGGTTGAGCTCACCGAAGGTCTGGTACGCCAGCCGGGCGCCGGGCAGCGTGTCACCTGAGGTGAGCGGGAAGTCGCCGAGCTCGAAGGTGTTCATTCCTGGCTCCAAACGTCGTTCACGCGTCGAACCGCAGAATCGTCTTGATGTTCTTGCCGGACCTGAAGTCGTCCGCCGCGGCCTGGATGTCGGCGAAGTCGTACTCCTTGATGAGCGGCTGCACGGGCAGCCGGCCGCCGCGGATCAGCCGCGCCAGCAGCGGGATGAGCCGGTCGGGGTCGCTGTCGCCCTCGCAGACGCCCAGGATCCGCCGCCCCGGCAGCAGCCGGTGCACGTCGACCGAGACCTCCACCCCGTACGGCGGGGCGCCCACGACGGCCACCGCGCCGCGCGGGGCGAGCGCCTCGATGCCGGCGCGCAGCACGTCGGGGTTGCCCACCGCCTCGACCACGTAGTCGACGCCGGCGCCGCCGGTGATCTTCCGCAGCTCGTCGGCCAGGTCGAGGCCGGTCGAGTCGACGGTGTGGGTGGCGCCGATCTTGGCGGCCAGCTCGAGCTGCGCCGCCTGCCGGCCCACGGCGATGATCTGGCTGACCGGGGTGAGCGCCGCGCCCATGATGGCGGCCAGGCCCACCGCGCCCGTGCCGATCACCGCGATGGACGTGCCGGGCTCCGGGCGCAGCGTGTTCCAGACCGCGCCGGTGCCGGTCTGGACGCTGCAGGCCAGCGGGGCCAGCAGCTCGAACGGCAGGTCCGGGTCGACCTTGACGACGCTGCGCTCGTCGGCGATGGAGTGGCGGGCGAACGACGACTGGCCGAAGAACCGGCCGCCGAGCGCGACGCCGTCCCTGCTGATCGGCGAGCTGCCGTCGGGCCGCTTGCCGCCGATGAGGTTCTGCGGGATCCACGTGGTGCAGTAGGCGGGGTGGCCGATCCGGCAGGAGGCGCAGCTCCCGCACGAGGTGAAGGTGAGCACGACGTGGTCACCAGGCTTGACCTTGGTCACGCCCGGGCCCGTCTCCTCCACGACGCCGGCCCCCTCGTGCCCGAGCACGCCCGGCAGCGGGAACGGGATGTGTCCCGCCGCCACCGTGAGGTCGGTGTGGCAGATGCCGGCGGCCTTCATCCGGACGAGGATCTCGCCCTGGCGCGGGGCGTCCAGCTCGACGTCCCGGAGGGTGAACGCCGCTCCCGGCGATTCGACTACTGCGGCTTGGGTCGTGGTCACGAGTGTCTCCGATCGTCGGGGGTGAGGGTGTACGAGCTCGTGACGTGGGTCCACTCCGCCGGCCCCCACTCCGCGCCATCCCCGACCTGGGGCGGAGCTCCGACCACGCGGACCACGTAGTAGTCGAGCAGGCCCGGGGCCCGGCGGGTCCAGATCGAGCCGAGCTCGTCGTGGTGGCGCTGGCCGAAGTAGAGCCGATCCTCGTCCCGGCCGTGCGAGCGGGCCAGGCCGAGCAGGTCGTACTCCCGCGGGCACTCGTCTACCCCCGGCAGGTCCAGGATCGAGCAGCCGCCGTGGGAGACGTCCTGCCACTCGCCGGGCTGCCAGTTGCCGTCGCCCGCCTTCACCTCGTCGGCGCCGGCGACGAGCCCGGTGTCGAACAGGCGCAGGCAGACCTTGGTCCGGGAGAAATCGGCGTCGCGCGCGCCGGGCGTTTGTTCGCTGGGGCCGAGGAGCTCGAACATGCCCGTGATGATGAGCTCGAAGAGCCGGCTGTCGCAGCCGGGGTCCTTGTAGGCATTGAAATGAATGGCCCAGAAAGGACTGTGCAGCCAGAAGTCGTCCACCCCGAATATTCCCGGGAATACTTCGGCGGCGACCGGGCTGCGCCATCGGCCGGAGAGTTCGGCGACCGTGAATTCGGCGCTGGTTTCCATCACACCTCGCATGAGTCAATTCTTTTTCCGGCGGCCCGGCCGACGTCAAAGAGCCGGGTCGTACATTGGCAAGTCGGCCGGGCGGCGCGAGGTAATTCGTGAAGTCCTACGACGGGAGCAGGGCCGGCGGCACGTGCGCGCGCACCCGCTCGGCCAGTTCGGCCGCCCGGACGCCGGCCGCCGCGGCGACCGCGGACGCGGGCCCGCCGGCCTTCTCGGCGGCTCTGCAGCGCTCCACGAGCACTCTCATGCGCTCGTGCAGCAGCGCCCAGGAGGGTTCGCGCCAGGGCACGAAGTTGCTCATGGCGTAGTACATCTCGAACGCGAAGCCCGCCGTGCGGCCGGGGTGCTCGGGGCCGACGGGCATGGTGGTCATGGCGGTGGCCAGCGGCCGCAGCACCTCGGCCATCATGCTGATCGACGTGCCGACGAGCAGGCCCAGCTGTTCCTCGCTCTCGTCGGTGTGCGTGAAGAACCTGGTCAGCAGGTGCAGCACCAGCTCATACGCCACCGCCGCCAGCTCGGCCGTCCGGCGGGTGCCGGGGTCGGTGATGAGCGGCTGGGGCTCCACGATGTCGTAGGGCTGTTTGAGGTAGGCGGCGAGCGCCGGTCGCGCCGGGTCGAAGCCCGGATCGAGCGCCCGCAACTCCTCGTACTCCCGCCACACCGCGAGGAAGCGCCCGTAGTGCGCCTGCTGCCAGTCGCCACGCGCGCCCTCGCCCTGCTCGATGATGAGATCGACCGCGGTGAACGCGGACTTCAGGTCCGTGACCGCGACGAGCTGGGGCCAGCGGAACAGCTCCGGCGTGGCCTGGGCGCGCGGGGACCCGACGAACACGGCGCGCTCCCCGAGCTCCGCGCAGAGCGCCCGCAGCCCCTCCTCGATCCCGCGGTACAGGTGGCCGATCGTCGCGTACTCCTGCCCCCTGGGCATGAGGTCGGCGGGGTCGAGCCGGACGCGGGTGGGCGGCACCGGCTCGAACTCCGCGGCGTCCTGCAACTGCATGCCCTCGGGGCGCTCCAGGTACAGGAAGTGGCGCAACGCCTGCTCGCCGAAGGGCAGCAGATCGAGCTGGATGCCCGACGGGAAGTATCCCGAGCGCTGCGGGAAGTTCGGGCGGGTGAAGGTCGGCGCCGCGCCGATGGCGGCCAGCAGGTTGGACACCAGCGCCAGGTGGAGCATCTCCTCGACCGCGATGGAGTGCAGGACCCCGCGCCAGCGGGCGACCGCGTCCGCCTGCTCGGCCGTCAGGCCGTCCCCCGTCCCGTTCTTGAGGCTGGCCTCGGCGAAGAGGTACTGGCTCAGGATCATGTGTTCCAGCTGTGAGGCCTCGTTGAGCAGCCACCACAGGTGCTCCCGGTTCGCTATGACGATCGGGGGCTCGGACATGCGGGGATCCTCCTCAGTTGGGGGTGAGTACGGCGCGGTAGCGCACCTGGCCTGCCTCCACCCGCTTGAGCACCTCGTTGACCTCGGCGAACGGGTAGGTCTCCACGCGCGGCCTGACCTTGCCCGCGGCCATCAGCGCGAGCACCTCGACCAGGTCGGAGCGGTTGTTGTGGGTGCTGCCCTTGATGGAGCACTGCTTGAACAGCAGCGTCATCATGTCGTCGATCTTCAGCGGGCCGGTGACGCCCATCGTGACCAGCCGCCCGCCGTAGCGCAGGCCGGACAGCACGCGGGCGACCAGGTCCGCCGAGGTGGTGGTGGCCAGGATGATGTCGGCGCCGCCGGCGTCGGCCAGCGCCTTGCCGGGGTCGTCGCCGACCACGACGCCCTCCGCCGCGCCCAGTTCCTTGGCGTACTCCGCCTTGTCGGGCGAGGTGGTGAGCACGACCGTCTCCAGGCCGATGGCGGCGGCCAACTGCACCGCCATGTGCCCGAGCCCGCCGACGCCCAGCACGCAGACGCGCTCGCCCGGCCGGGGGTCGGCGTTGCGCAGGCCGCTCATCGAGGTGAAGCCGGCGCAGAAGGCCACCGCCGCGTCGGTGTAGTCCAGGCCGTCGGGCAGCAGCGTGCACCCCGACTCCCAGGCCACCATCAGGTCGGCGTAGCCGCCGCCCATGTCCATCCAGGTCGTGGTGTGCTCACAGGCCACCGGATGCCAGCTCTGGCACTGGACGCAGCGCCCCTCGCCGCGCTGCATCCACGAGACGCCGACCCGGTCGCCCACCCGCAGGGTGGTGGCGCCGGGGCCGAGCGCCACCACCTCGCCCACCGGCTCGTGCCCCGGCACGATCGGCAGCCGCACCGGCCAGTGGCCGCGATGGACCAGTACGTCGCTGAAGCACATGCCGCACGCCTGGATGCGTACGACGACCTGGCCGGGCCCGGGCTCGGGATCGGGGAGGTCCTGGAACTCCCATGGGGAGTTGAGTTGCGTGATGACGGCTGCGCGCACGGTCTCCTCCTCGGCGAGACACCTCAGGGAGGCCCACGATAAATATCCGGCCCGCGTCGGCGGCACCCTGACTTAACGGAAACCACCGTGCTTTTGTCAGACGCGGACCTGACGAAATCCCGGCGTTCGGCGGCCGAAACGGGCCATATTCCCGGAGCGAATGGTACGAATAAGTCACCGCCCGTTGTCCTTGGAGGTTGCCATGCCTTCTATTGCCGCCATCGCACTGGCCGGCGGCCGCGGCCTCCGCGCCCGCCCGCTCACCCTCGAAGGTTCCGGTCACATAAGGAGCAAGGCCGCCGTCCCTTTTCTCGGGCGGCCGGTCATCGAATGGCTCGTCGCGGGCCTCCGCGACCAGGGAATAACGAGTTTCCACGTGGCGGCCAACGGCCGGGAGAATCGTTATCAGGTCAAGGAGGCGCTGGGGTACGGCGAGCGGCTCGGGGTCTCGGTGCGCTATTCGCGGCCGCGTACGGACCGGTTCAACACCGGCTCCGGGCAGGCGACGCTCAGCCTGATCGAGGAGCACGGCCTGCTCGGCCACGCCCTGGTGCTGCCGACCGACTCGCTGTTCGAGTTCGACCTGGCGGCGCTGGTGCGCGACCACCTGGCGAGCGGGGCGGTGGTGACCGTCGGCCTGGTCCATCGGACGGCGGCGGAGGTGGCGGGCACGTACGGGCTGGTGCTCGCGGACGGCGCCGGCCGGATCCAGCGGTTCATCGAGAAGCCGCCCCTGGAGACCATCGCGGCGGTGACCGCCGACCTGGACAGGGTGCCCATCAACGCCGGGCTCTACCTGGTGGACTGCGCCAGGCTGCGCGCTCTGGGCGCCACCGACGAGCTGGCGGCGCTGGCCGGGCGGGGGCTCGACTGGGGCGGCGACCTGCTGCCGTGGCTGGTGTCGCGCGGCCACCGGGTCATGTGCTCGCCCCTGGCCAAGGTGGGCGACCTGGGCAACCCCCGCGACTACCTGCTCACCATGGCCGAGGCGCTGGCCGGCGGCTACCCGAGCCTGCGGCTGCCGGACACGCCCGTGATCCACCCCTCCTCGCTGGCGCGCCGCGACGAGGTCAGCGGGCTGACGCTGGCGGAGAAGCTGGCCGCCGGGCTCGTCCACGTGGGTCCCGGCGCGTGGATCGGCCGGGACGTCGAGATCGGCCCCGGCGTCGTGCTGCGCGACTCGTACGTGGGCGACGAGGCGGACCTGCACCCGTGGTGCCGCCTGGAACGGGTGGCCTGCCTGGACGGCGCGATCATCGGGCCGGGCGCGCGGCTCAGCGACGCGTACGTGGGCGTGATGGCGCGGGTGGACTCGTCGCTGGAGCGCCCGGCCGTCATCGACGGCTTCACCGCGCTCGGCCACGAGGTACGCGTCGCCGAGGGCGCCGGTCTCAGCGGCGTCATCGCCTATCCGGGACAGACCGTGACCGGGGCCGGGCACTCCGGCGGGCGTCAGTCGCCGACGTCGTCCGGCTCCTCGACCCGGTCGTAACGGAGCCGGGTCTCGATGGCGTAGGCGTGCGGCGCGTACCCGGTGCGCAGGTCCTGGAAGACGGTCCACGCCTCCATCGGGTCGCGCTCGGCCGGCAGCCCTGCCTCGTGGGCCAGCAGCAGCGTGTCGGAGAAGTTGCGCTCCTCCCGCCCCTGCAGGCTCACCGGGATGGGCGGCAGCGTGATGCACAGCCCGTGGGTCAGCCGGTGCATGCAGCGCGTCCCCGTCGCGAGCAGGGCCTTCGTGTGCGCCGGAGCCCAGCTCGGCGCGAGCGCCTCGATGAGCGCGGCCACGTCCAGGACGATGACCGCG
The DNA here is from genome assembly GCF_040680035.1 of Nonomuraea sp. NPDC052116. Lineage (NCBI taxonomy): Bacteria > Bacillati > Actinomycetota > Actinomycetes > Streptosporangiales > Streptosporangiaceae > Nonomuraea > Nonomuraea sp. NPDC052116. Next base: position 8,676 of record NZ_JBFAWA010000016.1, read on the forward strand.
GCCTTGAGCCAGTCGAGGTCGCCCGCGGGGCGGCGGAACGTGAGCGCCGGATGGGCGAGGTGGGAGTGCTCCACCTCGCCCATCCACACCGTCCACTCGGCGAACATGGTGTCGAGGTGGTCGCGCGAGCCGGTCTTGAGGTAGGACGCGAGCATGGTGTCGGCGTCGCGGGGGTTGCACACGCTGCCGGCCAGCCTGGCGACCAGCCGTTCCCGCCGGGCGTAGGCGGCCAGGAAATGCCCCAGGTACGTCGTGATGGCCGCCACCATCAGCAGCCTGGACGCCCACTCGGCCTCGCGCAGCGGCGTGCCCTCCAGCAGCGCGAACCCGGCCGAGGACACGCCGAGCCAGATCGCGGCCACCGTGACGACGGCCAGCGGCCCGCACAGGTCGAGCAGCGGCTCCCGCAGGACGGGCGGGACCCGGCCGGCCATCGCGAGCATGGGACCGGCGAAGGCCCGCAGGACGCCGCGGACCAGCCGGGTCGGCCTGCCCCGGGGGGTGAACACGGTCAGCACGACGCTCAGCCACACCGCCGCCACGAGCGCGGCGCCGGCCAGCGTTCCCAACACGGCTGTCACCATGCCCGTATCCTTCCGGCTCTTGACTGGAATGCCCAAGAATTAGTTAGTGCTAGCAGTCGGAATGCCACCTTCAAAAGAGCGGAGACGAGGCTCCGGACGACCCGGAGCCCCGTCTCGACAGCGGCGGCCGCGCCTCACACGGTGGCCGCCGAGCGTAATTCGGTGGTGAGGTCGAGCAGCGTGCCCGGGCCGAGCAGGCTGCGGACCGGCACGTCCACGCCCAGCTCGCGCCGCACCCGCTCGCGGAACCTGGTCGCCAGCACGGAGTCCAGGCCCAGCAGGGTGAGCGGCACGTCCATCCCGATCTCGTGTCCGGGCACCGCGAGAACCTGGGACGCCAGGTCGGTCACCACGGCGGTCAACTCCGTCTCCGAGAGGGCCGCCAGATCCGGGCGTCCGGGCCGCGCCGGCTCTCGGGCCGGTTCGCGGGCCGGTTCGCGGGCGGGCTCAGGAGGAATGGGGGAGGTGGCCGAGCCGGGCCAGAACCGCCGCCGCTGCCAGGGGTAGCCGGGCAGCCGGACGTACTCGCCCTCGGGGTGGACGCGGTCCCAGCGGGGACGGCAGCCCAGCACGTACGCCTGGCCGAGCGCCGCGCTGAGGGCCGCCGCGTCCGGCACGTCCCGCCGCAGGCAGGGCACCACGCTCGCGGTCGCGCCCGCCGCCTCGACCTCCTCCTCCAGCGCCGTCTGCAGCACCGGATGCGGGCTCATCTCGATGAACACGGTGGGCCGGGCGTCGGCGAGCGCGGCCTGGCAGGCGGCGGCGAAGCGCACGGGCAGCCGCAGGTTCTCGAACCAGTAACCGGCGTCCAGCTCCGTGCCGTCGACGACCCGGTCCCGGGCGCTGGAATGGATGGGCACGGCGCAGGGGCCGGGCTTGACGCTCGACAGCGCCTCCAGCAGCGCCTCGCGCACCGGCTCCACCTGCGGCGCGTGCGAGGCGTAGTCCACGTCCACCTGACGGCAGAAGACGCCGTCGCGGCGCAGCGGCGCGACGATCCGCTCCAGCCTCGCGGGATCGCCGGACAGGACCGTGGAGTGCCGGCTGTTGACCACCCCCACGCTCACCTGGCCGGAGTGCTCGCCGATAGCCTGCTGGGCCGCCTCCTCGCCGAGCGCCACGGCCCACATGGCGCCGGGCGTGCGCAGCTCGCGCAGCAGCCGGCTCCTCCTGGCGACCACGGCCGCGCCGTCGGCCACGCTCAGCGCGCCCGCGGTGACCGCCGCGGCGATCTCGCCCATGCTGTGGCCGACGAGCAGGTCGGGCTCGACGCCCCACTCGCGCCACACGGCGGCCAGCGCCACCTGCATCGCCCAGAGGGTCGGCTGCACCTCGTCCACGCGCGACAGCCGCTCCCCGCGCAGCAGCACGTCCACGGGGGACCAGCCGAGCTCGGCGGCCACCGCCCGCGCGCACTCGTGCAGGCGCAGGGCGAAGGCCGGCTCGGCGGCCAGCAGCTGCCTGCCCATGCCCGCCCACTGGCCGCCCTGGCCGGGGAAGACGAACACCACCTTCGGCCGCCGGGCCGCGCGGCGCTCGCCGGCGTGCACCGACCGCCCGTCACCCCGCCCGCTCGCGCGGAACTCCCGCAGGGACGCGGCCAGCGAGCGCGCGTCGTCGCCGACCGCGGCCAGCCGGTACTCGTGGTGCGAGCGCCGGGCGCCCGCGCTGAAGCACACGTCGTGAAGGCCGGGTCCCGCGTCCTCTACGACAGTGTCGAGCATCTCGGCGTACGCGCCGGCGAGCTCGTCGAGCGCCCTCGGGTCCCGCGCCGACAGGGGCAGGACGTAGCTGGGCCGGCCCTGGCCGAGCCGGGGACGCGCCGCCTGCGGCGCCTCGGAGAGCACGAGGTGGACGTTGGTCCCCGACATGCCGAAGGAGTTGACGCCCGCCAGGCCCGGCGTCCCCCGGTCCGGCCAGTCCTGGGTGAGCAGCGCGAGCTCGACGGCCGCGGTCGGCTGCCGCAGGACGGCGTGCGGCTCCACCACGTGCAGCGTCGCGGGTATGGTCCGGTGCCGCAGCGCCAGGGCCGTCTTGAGGAGCCCCGCCATCCCCGACGTGAACTCGGTGTGGCCGATGTTGGACTTGAGCGAGCCGACCAGGCAGCGCCGCTCAGGGTCCCGGCCCTCCCGCATGACCAGGTCCAGCGCGGCCAGCTCGGTCGGATCGCCGGCGGGGGTGCCGGGCCCGTGGGCCTCGACGTAGTCGACCTCGCCGGGGGAGACCCCCGCGTCGAGATAGGCCTTGCGCAGCATCGTCTCGTGCCCCTCCAGCCCGGGGGAGACGAGCGAGCCGCCGGTGCGGCCGTCGTGGGTGGCGGCGCTGCCCAGGATCGTCGCGTACGGGTGCTCCCCGTCCGCGAGGGCCCGCGAGAGCGGCTTGAGTATCAGGGCCACCACGCCCTCGCTGCGCACGTACCCGTCCCCCGACACGTCGCCGAACTTGCACCGGCCCGAGCTGGACAGCACGCCGGCGTCCGCGAGCGCGAAGTACAGGTCCGGCACGATCTGCAGGTTCGCGCCGCCGACGATGGCCAGGTCGATCTCGCCCGACCACAGCGCCCGGCAGGCCATGTGCACCGCCAGCAGCGACGTCGCGCAGGCCGCCTCCACGCCCATGCTGGGACCGCGCAGGTCGAGCTGGGTGGAGACGCGGCCGGGGAAGATGCCGCTGACGGCCGCCCCGAGCGCGGCGTGCATGTCGTACATCCCCGAGCGGCGCAGCAGGTCCCAGTACCCCGAGGACAGCAGGCTCGTGTAGACGCCGGTGTCGCTCCCGGCCAGGCTCTCGGCGGGGATGCCCGCGTCGTCGAGCGCCTCCCAGGTGACCTCCATCAGCAACCGCTGCTGCGGGTCCATCCGCAGGGCCTCGAACGGCGTGACGCCGAAGAAGCGCGCGTCGAACCCGGTGATGTCGTCCAGGTAGCCGCCCGCGCCCCGCAGCACATCGGGCCGGCGGCGGCCGGAGGTGGTTTCGATGTCGAATCTTTCCGGAGGGATCACGCCGATCATGTCCCGGCCCCCGCTGACGATCTGCCAGAGGTCGGCCGGGCTCTGCGCACCGGGCAACCGGCAGGCGGCACCGACGATGGCGATGGGATCTCGCCCGCTGTTGTTGTGCATGGGGCCCCGTTCCCGTTCTCGCCCGGGTCATCGTGAATTCGACGATGCCCGGGCGCCCTTGTTGGTTGGCCGAACGACATCACCTAAGGTCCGGCTCGCCCACGTGGGTGTCAATTAACAGATGACGAAATACCGGGGCGGTGAAAACCGCGTTATTCGCCCGCGTGCATCGGAAAATGGATCACGAGCCCGACCAGCGGCTCGTCCGGGGTGATCATGAGCGCCATGCGCAGGGTCTGCAGGCCCAGCCGAGGGTGCCGGAAGCGGCGCGTGAGGCTGCGGTGCTCCTGCACCTCGTGCTTGCGCCACAGGCCGGCGAACAGCGGGCTCAGCTGGGAGAACTCGGCGATCTTCGCGGTCAGCCGCTCGTCGTGCGGCCATCTGGCCAGCTCAGAGCGCCACCGGGCGATGACGTCGCAGGTGACGCGCTCCCAGTCGGGCAGCCGCTCCTTCGCCGTGGGCGAGACCAGCAGCCAGCGCAGCATGTTGCGGTGCTCGGGCGTGTAGGTGCCCCAGTCGTCGTACCACTCGGCGGCGGCGTCGTTCCAGGCGGTCAGGTCGCAGTGGATGTCGGTGGCGTAGACCGGATAGGCGCTGGCGCTCATGAGGCTCACCAGCGGGCCCATCACGTCGCCCGACCACGTCTGCCCTTCGAGCGGCTGCGGGTTGGTGACCTGGCCGTGCACCAGCGTGTGCATGTAGCGGCGCTCGTCCTCGCTGAGGTCGAGCACCCGGGCCAGGCTGTCGAGCACCTGGATGGAGGGCCTGATGTCACGCCCCTGCTCGAGGTACGTGTACCAGGTCGGGCTGAGGCCGGCGAGCACCGCCACCTCCTCCCGCCGCAGCCCCTTCGTCCGGCGCCCCCCTTCGGGGAAGCCCACCTGCCCCGGCGTGACCCGTGCGCGCCTGCTGCGCAGGAATCGCGCGAGCTCCTGCCGGCTCCAGCCGTCGCCTGACACCGAACCCCCCGTGAGTGCCTCCACCGCGTCAGCAGATCAGGATCGCAAGGCTGAGTCTAGAAGCCTCACGGAATATTTGTCACCTCTACCCCGATTGCGTCATTTCGGCATTGACGTTACGGCATTGTTCCCAAAGCATGAATTTAATCCATTCAATTGAGGGGATTAACCAGATGAAGTGGCATTTCATCGACCGGAGCGAGCAGATCGCCGCGATTCGGTCAGCCCTCGGGGCTTCCGGAGCAGGCCCGATTGTCCTGGCCGGAGAGCCGGGCTCGGGCCGCAGCAGGCTGGTGGAGCGCGTGCTCGAATCGTCCGAGGCGGCGCGTTACGACATCGTCCGGCTGCGTCCCGCGGACGGTCCCGGTGAGGTCGCCGCCCGCGTCGAGGCGGCCGCCGGGGGCCGCCCGCTGCTGCTCGTCATGGACGACGCGCAGGTGAGCGAGGACGAGAGCCTGATGGCGCTGCGCACGGCCGCGGGCGGGAACCCGGGGGCCAGGGTGCTGGTCACGACGCTGTCCGGGCCCGCGGCGCGGCGCCCCGACCCGGTGGACTGCCTGCGGTTCGAGCCGGGCGCGTACACGGTCGACGTGCCGCCGCTCGCGGTCGAGGAGGTGGCCGCCCTGCTGGCCGAGCTGGCCGGCGGCCACGTACGGCAGGCCACCGCCGGCGCCCTGTACTCGGCGACCGGCGGCAACCCCCGCCTGCTGCACGACTTCCTGGTCGGGCGCCGGCTCACCGAACGCCTGACCCGGGGCGCCGCCGGGTGGGAGTTCCAGTGCGCCACCGAGTGGCTGCCGCCGATGGACCCGTCCGCGGCCACCCCGCACCTGGTGAAGGCCACCTGGGACGCCTGGGCGGCGCTGGCCTTCGACCGGGCCTTCGAGCTGTGCAAGGCGGCGGCGTGGTGCGGCGAGGGGCACACCGTCTCGGTGCCGCTGGCGCACCTGCTGCTGCTGCGCGGCAGGGGACGCGACAGCATGTCGTTCCTGGACTCGCTGCCCGAGGGAGTGGTGGACGGCACGCCGCATCTGGCGCTCGCCCGCGCGGTCAACCTCGCCTGCGGGCAGGGCCGGCCGGAGGCCGCCGCCGAGTTCCTGCTGCGCGCGGCGGTGGCCGCCGGGCCGGCGCAGCGGCCGCTGCTGCTCGCCTACCGGGCCTGGATCATGGCGTTGAACGGCCGCCCCGCCGACGACGTCGGCACGATCACGCGTACCGACAGGGAGACCGCCCTGTTCGTGCACGCGGCGCAGGCGATGACCCGCCTGCGGACCCGGCCCGAGGAGGCGGTCTTCCACCTGCGGCGCGCGCTCGCGCTCACCGGCGGGGGAGCGGAGGCGGGGCCGCCCTGGCTGGCGGCGCATCTGACGGCGTACCTGATCGACGCGCTGCTGCTGGCCGGGCGGGCGGATGAGGCGACGCTGCTGGCGGAGGGCTTCCACGGCGGGGAGCCCGCCTCCGGCTGGGACGTCGCCGTCGCCATGTCGATGGTCGCCGCCTGAGAAGCCCGGACCACGTGCCGCGGCCGTGGTCCGGGCCTGTCCCCTCAGGAGGGGTTCCTGCTCAGCGCCAGAGTGGTGATGTCGTCGGACTGCTCGGCGGCCCCCACGAACGTGCGCACCGAGGTGTCGACCGCCGCGAGCAGACCGGAGGCGTGCCCCCCGGCCCCGCCCAGCACCTCCTGGAGCCGGGGGGTGCCGAACAGGCCGTGGGCGGAGTTCCTGGCCTCGACCACCCCGTCGGTGTAGGCGAACAGCGCGTCGCCGGGCCCCAGCTGCACGTGACCCAGGGTGTAGGAGCTGTCGGCCAGGATCCCGACCGCGGGCCCCGTCGGGGGCAACATCGTCTGGCGGCCGTCGGCCCGCACCACGACGGGCGGATTGTGCCCGCCGTTGATGTAGACCAGGTCACCGGAGTACGGGTCCAGCACCCCGAAGAACATCGTCGCGAAATACGCCTGCTTGATGTGATTGCGGGCCATGTACCGGTTGGTCCCGACGACCGCCTGGATCAGCGGCCCCGCCCCCAGCGACAGCAGGGGCAGCGCGGACTCTCCCGGCGAGCCGTCCAGCGCCACGGCGGCGTCGTCGCTGACGTCCTGGACGAACCCGGTGTGCTCGGCCGTGTGCCGGAGCAGCGTCCTGATCAGCGCCATGAACAGCGCCGCCCCCACGCCCTTGTCGCACACGTCGGCCACCACCAGCGCCAGCCGGCGCCCGTTGACGAGGGTGAACACGTCGTAGAAGTCGCCGGCCACCTGCCGGGCCGGCCGGAAGCTGGCGGCGATCTCCCATCCGTCCAGCCTCGGCAGTGACTCCGGCAGGAACCCGGCCTGGATGTCGCGGGCGATGCGCAGCTCGCGCTCGTACTCCCGCAGGCTGGCCAGCGCCGCCATCTCCTCCACCGTGGTGCTGAGCTGATAGCGCTCCCAGCAGGAGTTCGCCCTGCTGCGCAGCAGGCCGGGCAGGAACGGGCGGGTCACGTAGTCGAACCCGCCGCGCACGCACTCCTCCAGCGCGGCGATGTCGTCGTCGGGGAAGGCCACGATCGTGGGCATCCGCCCGTCGACCAGGAACCGCTGGCTGACCAGCGCCATCCGCTGCAGCCCCAGCGCCGCCGAGATCAGCAGCAGATCGGGGTGCGGGTGGCGCAGGACCAGGTCGTCCGGGACGGCGAGCTGGACGTCGAAGCCCTCTTCGCGCAGTGCCCCGTCGAGTTCGAGCACCGCGGTGGACGTGGGGTTAGCCGGCTCGGCAACCACCAGAGCCGTCGGCATTCGCGCCTCCAAGCAGTCGCATGATCAGGGTGTTGCGGTTGCGTCCGCCGACGTACTCGTAGCGGAACTCGTCCACCTTGCCCATGGCGAGGAGCAGCCCGTAGCCGCCTTCCTCGCGCAGCGCGGGCGGCAGCGCCAGCCGCGGCGCGGGATCGTATCCGGCGGGATCGAACGGCGGAGCTTCGTCCTCGATGCTCACCTGCAGCCGGTCGTCCTCGATCTCCCCGGACAGCTCCACGACGCCCGCCCCGCCCCGGTAGCCGTGCTGGGCGATGTTCGTGGTGATCTCGTCCGTCGCCAGTCGCAGCCAGTACGCCTGTCGGGAGGTCAGCCCCGCCCCGTCTGCCAGCGCCTCGATGAAATCGGCCACCACACCCGGCAGGGACACGTGCTGGACATCGATCTTGAGCCGGCAGGCGAGCATCACTGCATCACGATGCTGCGGTCGAAGCCGGTGAGCCGGATCGTCTCGGCCACCTCCGGATTGGTCCCCACCAAGGTGATCTCCGAGCCGCGCGGCAGCTTCTGGTGCGCGAACACCAGGCAGCGCACCCCCGCCGACGACATGTACGTCAGCTCGTCGAGGAGCAGCACCAGCTTGCCCACCTGCCGCCCCACGGCCTGCGACACCAGTTCGTTGAGCTCGGGGGCGGAGCTGCCGTCGAGCTCGCCGGCCAGCCGGATCGTGGCGGTGTCGCCCTCCACGCTCATCTTCATCCTGAAGGACATGACATGGTTCCCTTCGCTAATGCGTGACCAAGATCGCGACGCTTCTGGGGCCGATGGACAACTGTGACTGGTTGGCCAGCGGCGGTTCCGAGCCCGGCTCGAAGGCGTCCATTGGTGGGGCGGCGGCGGTGTCGGCGAACAGGTGCCAGGCCTGCCCGCGCGGCGCGGGCGGCAGTTCGAGCGTGTGCGACTCCCAGTGGGAGTTGGCGGCGACGTAGACGCAGTCGTTCCCGCCCCCGTCGAACAGCGCGGCCAGCACCCGCGAGTGCGCCGACCAGTCCGGTGACCAGGCGCTCACGCCGTGCCAGTGGACCGATCCGGGAGAGCCGCCCCTCAGCACCGGGTGCGCCCGCCGGAAGGCGATGGCGTGCCGCGTGAAGCGGAACAGGTCGGCGTTCTCCTCCCGCAGCCCCCAGTCGAGCCACGTGACCGGCCCGTCGTGGCAGTAGGCGTTGTTGTTGCCGAGCTGCGTGCGGCCGAGCTCGTCGCCGGCCAGCAGCATCGGCACGCCCCGGCTGGCCAGCAGGAGCAGCAGCGCGTTGCGCTGCTGCCGGGCACGGAGCGCCAGCACCGCCGGGTCGTCGGTCACACCCTCGTGCCCGCAGTTCCAGGAGTTGTTGGCGTCGTCGCCGTCCCTGTTGCCCTCCCCGTTGCCCTCGTTGTGCTTGTGGTCGTACGAGACCAGGTCCCGCAGCGTGAACCCGTCGTGTGAGGTGACGAAGTTGACCGTGGCCGCGGCGCCCCTCCGGCTGTACATGTCGGGCGAGCCGACCATGCGGGTGGCCAGCTCCCCGGTGACGCCGATGTCGCCCTTGACGTACCTGCGCACCGTGTCGCGGTAGCGGCCGTTCCACTCCGACCAGCGGCTGTAGTGGGGGAAGCTGCCCACCTGGTAGAGCCCGGCGGCGTCCCACGCCTCCGCGATCAGCTTGCGGTCGCGCAGGATCGGGTCGTACGCCAGCGACTCCAGCAGCGGCGGGTTGTGCAGCAGCTCGCCGTCGGACCCCCGGCCGAGGATCGCCGCCAGGTCGAACCTGAAGCCGTCCACGTGGCACTCGGCGGCCCAGTAGCGCAGGCAGTCCAGCACGAACCCGCGCACCACCGGATGGTTGCAGTTGAGCGTGTTGCCCGTGCCGCTGAAGTTGTAGTAGTGCCCGTCGGGGGTGAGCATGTAGTAGGTGGCGTTGTCCAGCCCCTTGAAGCTGATCGCCGGGCCGCGCTCGTCGCCCTCCGCGGTGTGGTTGAACACCACGTCGAGCAGCACCTCGATGCCCGCCCGGTGCAGCTCCTTGACCATGTGCTTGAACTCGTCGACCTGCATGTGGTCCCGGCCGGTGGCCGCGTAGGACGCCTTGGGGGAGAAGAACCCGATGGGGCTGTAGCCCCAGTAGTTGACGCCGGTGAACACGTTGTCGGTCTCGTCGAACTCGAACACCGGCATCAGCTCGACGCAGTTGACCCCCAGCTCCAGCAGGTACGGGATCTTCTCCACGAGCCCCGCGTACGTGCCGGGCGCCGCGACCCCGGAGGAGTCGTGCCTGGTGAAACCGCGCACGTGCAGCTCATAGATCACCAGGTCCTCGTGCGGCAGGTGCGGCGGGCGGTCGTCCTCCCAGTCGAAGTCGTCGAGCGTCACCCGCGACCTGTGCCGGTAGGGGCCGTGACCGGTCAGCATCCTGGCGTACGGGTCGCTGAGCACGAGGTCCGGGTCGAAGCGGTGGCCCTCCCACGGCCGGCGGGGGCCGTCCACGCGATAGCCGTACTCCAGGCGCTCGACGTCGAGGCCGAACACGGTCATCGCGTAGACGCTGCCCACCCGGAACGACTCCGGGAAGGGCAGCTCGGCCATCGGCTCGGGCTCGCCCTCCCGATAGAGCACCAGCGTCACCGAGGTGGCGTGGTTGGAGTAGACCGAGAAGTTGACGCCCCCGGGCACCCGCGTGGCGCCGAACGGCAGCGACCGCCCAGCGCGCACGGGGTATCCGGCGATCCGCTGCGTGGGGTAGGCGTCGATCGGCTCCAGGATGGTCATACAGTCAACGCCTCCACGCCCTGCTCCACCGACTCGACCACGGTGAAGAATCCGAGGAAGCCGGTCGCCTCCATGATCGCGCGCACGTCGGGGGACAGCCCCGTCAGCGCGAGGCGTACCGTGCCGTGCTGGGCCTGCCGGTAGACCAGCAGGAGCACCCGCAGCCCCGCGCTCGACATGTACAGGGTCCGGGACAGGTCCAGGACCACCAGCCCGTCCTCGGGGAGGAGCGCCCGCAGGTCCTGCTGGACCTGGGGCGAGGTCTCGCTGTCCAGCTGGCCGTCCAGGCTGATGACGGTCACCCCGCCGCGCAGCTCTTTCCGCAGTCGCATGGCCATGTCACTCCTCCACGGGCGCGAGATGGGCGCGCACCGTCATCGGCGAGGCGGAGTCGGGCAGCTTCACCGTCATCGCCGCGGCGTCGAAGAGCTGGTACGGCGAGCCGTCCACCTCCACCCACTCCAGCCGCACCCGGCCGGGCGGCAGCGCGTCGGGCGCCACCCGCAGGACGCGGTCGGTGAACCCGTCGGGCCGCGGCCGGAACCACAGCGTCAACGGCTCCTTGTCGATCAGCAGCCGCTGGTAGACGGTCGCCAGGAAGCACAGCTCGGCCGCGTGGCACATGCTCATCGAGTGGCTGCCCTTGAACCGCTCGTTGCCGAGCAGGTACGGGTGGCCGTCGGCGAGCACGTTGAAGTAGATCCCGCCCTCGTCGTGGTCGAGGAAGAAGGCGCTGTAGAAGGCGGCCGACTCCCGCGCCCTGCGCGTGAACTCCTCCTCGCCCACCAGCCCCGCCAGGATCTGGTACGCGAGGATCGCCTGCTCCTGCTGCCACCAGGCCTTCCTGTCGTGCCAGACGAACCGGTGGACGTGCTGGCCCGGGGCGAGCCTGCGCTCGACCACGTCGTACCAGCCGCCGCGCTGCGGGTCGCTGCCGAAGCCCGGCATCTTCTCGCCGATCTCGGTCGCCAGCGTCCGGTAGCCGTCCTTGGGCCGGATCGACATCATCCGCATGAGGTTCCAGGCGATCTTGAGATTGTGCCCGACGACCGCCCGGTCCTGCTGCCAGTGCCAGGTGGTGTCCGGTGTCCAGTCGGCGTGGAAGCGCTCCTGGACGTACGGGCTGTCCTTCCTGGGCATGTGCTGGGCGATGAGGTCGAACGTCTCCTCGAGCATGTCGGCGTGCCGCTCGTCGCCGGTGGCCAGGAACAGGTTGATGAGGTAGGCGGGCGCGTGGTCGCCGACGGAGTTCCAGTTCTTCCTCGACCGGTTCGGGCCCAGCGACTCGTGGTGCGGGCTGAGCAGGATCGGGTCGATGTGCGAGTAGTACCCGCCCCGCTCGGGGTCGTGGAAGAACTTCTTGAACAGCCGCAGCGTGCCGTTGATGTCGGAGGCGATGCGCGGGTCCCCGGTGAGCCGGTAGAGCTGGGTCGGGCCGGCCAGCGCGTAGATCTGCTCGTACATCGGGATCGCGTCGTAGTCGTCGCCGAACTCGGAGGTGAACAGCTTGCGCTCGACCCCGTCGCGCACGTCGATGCCGTGGTACCAGTACACGACGTCCTCGTCGCGGTCCACGAAGCGCATGTGCTCGCGCAGGTAGGCGGTGCCCTGCTCGGCCACCTCCAGGAAGTCCTCCTCGCCCGTCAGCATGTAGGCCGAGGACATCCCGTAGATCATCCGGGAGATCGTGTCGGTCTCCTGCACATCCTGGCCGGCCTTCTCGCCGCCCAGCCGCAGCATGGTCCGGTAGGCGGAGTAGTCGATCGGGCCGTCGGCCCCGAACTGCGCCTTGCGGTAGAACCTGCCCAGCTCGCGGATCTGCTTGACCCACCAGTCGGGCTGCTCGAAGGCGTACTGGCCCGGCTGCCTGCCCAGGAAGATCAGCGTCTTGGCCTCGATCGTGTAGGCGCCGTTCTCGTGGTAGAAGATCCCCTTGACGAACACGTAGGTGCCCGGCGTGAGCAGCTGCTCCAGGTGCGCCGAGGCGTCGAGGTACGGCTCCGAGAGGTTGCGCACGAACTCGGCGGAGGTGGTGCCGGTCAGCCGCACCCGCACCGGCCGCCCGTCGTTGGTGCGCAGGCTGATCTCGCCGTGCTCGAAGCCGGTGACGTAGCCGGCCACCAGGTCGGAGAAGGAGAAGTCGGGCCGGTAGACCGTCTCGGAGCCGCGGTCGGCGGCCACCAGGTCGATGATCATGCGGGCGAAGGCGGCGCAGTGCTCGGCCGTCCGGCCGGTCACCAGGTCGCGGTCCACCACGACGTCCTGGTCGGTGTAGACGGCGCCCATGTTGCGCACGTCGCCGACCAGGTTGTTGTGACACGTCACGCGGCGGCCCTTGACCGCCTCGGCGATGGGCGCCGCCAGCCAGAGGCCGTGGCAGATGATGCCCTTGACGATCCGGTGGTCGTCGAAGGCCTCCTTCAGCAGCCGTACGGCGGGGGCGAGCTCGTGGACGTCCTCGGTGTAGCGCAGCCGGTCCGAGACCATGCCGGACGGCACGATCAGCACGTCGATCCGGCTCAGGTCGGCGCTCTCCAGGTCGCCGCTCACCGTGAACGGCTCCTTGAACTCGTGGCCGTGGAAGGTCAGCGAGTCCTGTCCCCACAACCGCGTGAGGAACTCGACCCGCGCCCCCTCCTCGGTGAAACGCCGCTGGTAGTAGTGGAGCTCCTGCTCGACGTAGTCGCTCTCCATGAGGATCGCGACGGTGCGCCCGGCCAATCGCTTCTCACGCACGGTGTACCTCTCAGGTGGTAATCAGATCGACGAGGAACGGCCCCGGCGTCGCCAGCATCCGCTGGACCGCCGCCTCCACCTGGGCGGGCTTGCTCACCTTGACGCCCGGGACACCCAGGCTCGCGGCCAGCTTCACGAAGTCGATCTGGGGATGGGACAGGTCGAAGCCCTGGGGGTGGGGGTGCGCGGCGATGCCGCGCTCGCGCCAGTACTGTTCGAGGTTGTCGTCGAGCAGCTGGTAACGGCGGTTGTCGCAGATCACGAAGCGGGCGGCCACGCCGTACCTGACGGCGGTCCAGAGGGCCTGGATGGTGTACATGCTGCCGCCGTCGCCGGTGAAGGCCACCACCTCGTCCTCGGGGCGGGCCAGCTTGATCCCGATCGCGCCGGGGATGCCGACGCCGAGCGAGCCGCCCCTGGTCTGGAAGTAGGTGCCGGGCCGGCGCGGTGGGAGCCGCCTGAGCAGCGCGGGGGCGGAGGTCAGCGCCTCGTCGAAGACCACCAGCCTGTCGCCGGCCCGGGCGGCCAGCTCGCCGGCGAACAGGTCCATCATGGTCTCGCCGTACACCTCCGCCGGCTCGCGGGCCGACTCGAGGGGGGACTCGGGGCGGGCGGGGCCGAGCAGGCGGGCCAGCGCCGCCAGGGTCGGCTTGGGATCGGCGACGAGCGCGACGTCGGCCGGCAGGTTCTTGGCGATCTCATAGTCGTCCAGGTCGATGTGGACGATCTTCGCCGCCTCGGGGAAGGGGCTGGTCAGCAGCGGGAACACCTCGGGGAAGAGGTACGTCCCGACGACGAGCGCGGCGTCGGCCCCGGCCAGCGCGGCGGCGCTGTGCTCGCCGAACATGTGCCCGAGGTCGCCCCGGTGCAGCGGGTGGGTGGTGTCGATGGTCAGCTCCGAGGAGTTCACCGTCCACACCGGGGCGCCGAGCGCCTCCGCCACCCTGGCCAGCTCCTCCTGCGCGCCGGACACCGAGACCCCGTCCCCGGCCAGCACCACGGGCCGCCGGGCGGCGCGCAGCACCGCCGCGGCCCGCTCCAGTTCCTCAGGCACGGGCACCGTCGCCCGGCTGGGGATCGTGCTGGTCACGGCGGGCTCGTCGGTGTCCTCGTCGAGCACGTCCATCGGCAGTGCCACGAAGACGGGCCCGCGCGGCGGCGTCATCGCGATCTTGACCGCGCGTCGCAGCACCCTCAGCACCGAGCCCGGGTGGGTCACCCTGGTCGCGTACTTGGTCACCGGCCGGGCCATCGCCACCAGGTCCACCGCCATCTGGCCGTCCAGGGCCTCGTACCGCACCCCTGCCTCGCCGGCGATCACCACCAGCGGCGAGTGGCCGCGCCTGGCCTGGTAGAGCAGGCCGACCCCGTTGCCGAGGCCGACCCCGCTGTGCAGCTGGACCAGCGCGGGCCCGCCGGTGGCGCGGGCGTAGCCGTCGGCGATGCCGAGCGCCGCCGACTCCTGCAGCGCCAGCACGTATCGAAAGCCCGGCGTCTCCTCCAGCACGTCCAGGAACCCCTGCTCCACGGTCCCCGGGTTGCCGAACATCACCGAGATGCCGTCGGCCGCGAACTGCTCGAAGATCGCCTCTTTGGCGGGACGGGTCGCCATGGTCACCAGCCGTACCGGCGCAGGCCGGACTCGAGCACCTCGACCAGCTTCTCGCCGGACAGGTACGAGTCGGGGGTCGAGCGGCCCGTCACGAACGGGTGATCCACGATGACCGACGTCTCCTTGCCCACGTTGCCGTGGTAGCGGCCGTCGGGCGCGGTGGCGTCGCGCAGGATGTACTCCAGCGGGTACGGCGGCGGCCCCATGTTGAAGTCCACTCCCAGGAAGCCCGTGCCGTCCTTGTAGTCGTACTCCTTGCAGTGGCCCGTCACGTGCTTGCCGCGCAGGATGCTCGCACGGTCCTCCCAGTCGCGGGCGAAGGCCAGGCAGGCGACGCCGTAGCACTCGGCGAGCACCGGCTTGTCCGCCCGGACGAAGGAGAGGATCAGGTCGTGCACCCGGCCGTTGTTGGCCAGGTCCACGATCGGGCCGCTGCCGCCCACGAGGACCAGGGCGTCGTACTTCTCGACGTCCCGGTCCAGCCGGCCGAGCTCCCGGTAGTAGGCCTCGGCCTTGCGGAGGTATCCGTCCTCGCTGTTGTAGGGGCGTTCGGGGATCCACTCGGCGAGGCTGACCGGGGAGTCCAGCCGGTCCGACTCGTCGAGCTGCCTGGCGGCCACGGCCACCTCCGGCGTGGTCACGGAGCGGCCCAGCGGCGGATCCACGTACCCGGGGTCGAGACTGGGCGGCAGTGCCCGCGCGCGCTTGCCGGTGGGGGTGGCGAACACGCTCCGGTAGCCCTGCCGGTCGAAGGCGGCCAGCGGGCCGACGAGTTCCTCTCCCCAATATCCGTACTCGGAGAGAACAATAAGAATGGTGCGCGTCATGCGTGGATTCAAACAATATGTGGTTTTCCAGGACAAGCCCGGCCCGCCTATTCCGTCAAGTCCGTGAAAGTCGCCGGCACTTCGTCAGGTGCCGGGGGCGCCCGCCCGGAAAATGACGGAACAATGGCCTTAACCGATTCTGGAGGGTCGTGATGCCCGAGCAGCGGCGGCCGGTTCTGCTGGCCGTGGACGACGACGATCACGTGCTCCGCGCGGTGCGGCGCGATCTGTCCCGCGCCTACCAGGAGCGCTACCGGGTGGTGGCGTCGAGGTCGCCGGTGGAGGCCACGCGGATCCTCGACCGGCTGCGCGAGCGCCGTGAGGAGGTCGCGCTGATCCTCTCCGACCAGCGCATGCCCGAGATGACCGGGATCGAGTTCCTGGTGGAGGCCGGCCGGCGCTTCCCCGCCGCCCGCCGCGTCCTGCTGACGGCCTACGCCGACACGAGCGTCGCCATCTCGGCGATCAACGAGGTGCGGCTGGACCACTATCTCGTCAAGCCGTGGGAGCCGCCGGAGGAGCGGCTCTACCCCGTGCTCGACGACCTGCTGTCGGACTGGGAGTCCGCCCACGAGCCCCCGTACCAGGGGATCCGCCTGGTCGGCCACCGGTTCGCGCCCGCCACACACCGGCTGCGCGACCTGCTGACCCGCTACCGCCTGCCGTTCAGGTTCGAGGAGGCGGAGCCGGGAGCTCCGGAGGTCCCCGAGGTCGTGCTGCCCGACGGGCGCCGGATGGCCCGCCCCGGGCACGGCGAGGTGGTGGCGGCCCTGGGCCTGGCGACGGAGCTCAGCCACCCGCACTACGACGTGGCGATCGTCGGAGGCGGCCCGACCGGGCTGGCCGCGTCGGTCTACGCCTCGTCCGAGGGGATGGCGACGCTGCTCATCGAGGCGTACGTCCCGGGCGGCCAGGCCGGCACCTCCAGCCGGATCGAGAACTACCTCGGCTTCCCGTCCGGCATCTCCGGCGTCGATCTGACCAACCGCGCGATGGCGCAGGCCCGCAGGTTCGGCGTGGACGTGCTGGCCCCGGTCGAGGCCAGGCGGCTGAGCCGGGCCGGCCGGGCCTGCGTGCTGAACCTGTCCGACGGCAAGGAGATCACCGCGGCCACCGTGCTGCTGTCGCCGGGCCTGTCGTACCGCGGTCTCGACGCCGAGGACGCGGCCCGCTTCGAGGGGGCCGGCATCTACTACGGCGCGGCCCTGACGGAGACCGAGTCGTGCGTGGGGCGGCAGGTGTGGATCGTGGGCGGCGCCAACTCCGCCGGCCAGGCGGCGCTGCACTTCTCCCGGCACGCCTGCCACGTCACCATGGTGGTGCGCGCGGACAGCCTGGCCAGCGGCATGTCCGCGTACCTGGTGGACGAGATCGCCGCGACGGGCAACATCACGGTCATGACGAACACCCGTGTGGTCGCCACCGGCGGCGCGGACCGGCTGGAGCGCATCACGCTGTGCGACACCCGCAGCGGCGAGCTGACCACGCGGGAGGCCGAGCACGTCTTCGTGTTCATCGGCGCCCGGCCGCGTACCGAGTGGCTGGACGACCTCGTGCGCAGGGACGCCCACGGCTTCCTGCTGACCGGCCCCGACCTCGGTCCGGTGGCGGGGCTGGACAGCTGGGACCTGCCGAGGCAGCCGCTGCTGCTGGAGACGAGCGTGCCGGGCGTGTTCGCGGCCGGCGACGTGCGCGCCAACTCCGTCAAGCGGCTGGCCTCGGGCGTCGGCGAGGGCGCCATGGCGGTGTCGATGATCCACCGCTACCACTCGGAGAGCTGACCCCTTACTCGGGGACCCGGGCCAGCGGCAGCCGCACCACGAACCGCGTGTCGCCCGGCCGCGAGTCGACCTCCATCGTGCCGCCGTGCCGCTGCGCCACGATGTCCATGCTGACGTGGAGCCCGAGACCGGTCCCCTTGCCCAGGTCCTTGGTGGTGAAGAAGGGCTGGAACACGTTCGGCAGCGCCTCGGCGGGGATGCCGTGGCCCGTGTCGCGGAACTCCACCACGGCGTGGTCGCCCTCCCGCCTGGTGCTGATCGTCAGCTCGCCCTCGCCGCCCATGGCGTCCACGGCGTTGTCGATGAGGTTGGTCCAGACCTGGTTGAGCTCGCTGGGGAAGGCCTGGAGGTCGGGGACGCCGCCGTACTCCCGGCGTACGCGGATGTTGCGCAGCTTGGGGGCCATGAGGGCCAGCGTGGCCTCCAGGCCCTCGCGCAGGTCGGCGTCCCGCTGGGGCGCGCGGTCCAGGTTCGTGTACGCCGAGGTGCGCCGTACCAGCTCCACCACCCGCTCGGCGGCCTCGGCCGCGTCGCCGGCGAGCGTCCGGATGCGCAGCACCGGCACCAGGTACGCCAGCGCCGCGGCGAGCGCGTCCGGCCGCAGCCCGGCGGCCAGCTCGTCGAGCGCGGCGCGGTCCACACCGTGCTCGGCGAGGTCGTCGGCCAGCTCGACGGCCCGGTCGGGGCCGAGGCCCTGTTCGCGGAGCCAGTCGGCGACGTCGTCGGCCGCCTCCGCCTCGGCCAGCGGGTCCAGCGCGGCCCCGGAGCCCACCCGGTCCTGGAAGCGCGCGACGAGCCGTACCTCGGTCTCCTCGCCCGTGCGCCCCCACTCGACCGCGGTGGCGGCCAGCCGGGGCGCGAGGTCGCGCAGCTCCCGCGCGGCCCGCAGCGCGGCCGCCGCCGGGTTGTTCAGCTCGTGGGCCAGGCCGGCCGCCAGCATGCCCAGCCCTTCCAGCATGCGGCTGCGCCCGGCCTGGCGCTCCATGGCGTTGATGCGCCCGGCCAGCACCGGCAGCAGCACCCGGCAGACCTGCGGGCAGCGCTCCAGCATGTCGAAGAACGCGCCCTTGCCGTAGGCCACGACCCGCGCCGGCCCCACGGCCAGCGCGGTGGCCAGGTACTCGTCGCTGGTGAGCAGCGGGAGCTCGCCGATGAACTGGTGCTCCAGCGCGTCGCCGAGGTGCCGGGTGAGCACCTGCTCCCGCCCGCCGACCAGCTTCGAGACCACGATCTCGCCGTCCAGCAGGATGTAGAAGCCGTCGGCCGGCGCGCCCTCGACGAACAGCGCCTGCCCGTCGCCGAGCTCCCTGACGGTCCCGGCGCACGCGAGCCAGTCGAGCTGTTCGTCCGACAGCCCGGCGAACAGCTCGATCGCGGAGAGCCGGGCGGTCAGCCATGCGGGCGCAGGCACAGTTCCTCCGATTCCCGTCCGTCCAGGCCGCCCAGCAGCCGGTACGCGTGGGCCACCGACACCAGCGTGACGTGGTGGTGCCAGCCCTGGAAGGAGCGGCCCTCGAAGTGCTGCAGGCCGGACTCGGCGGCGACCGAGGCGAGCACGGACGCCGCCCTGTTGCGCAGCCCGACCAGTCCCGCCAGGTCGGACACCCGGTTGCGGCCCAGGTCGGTCAGCCACATCGCCCGCGCCCCCGAGCGCGGGTACCAGCGGTGGCCCTGCCCCTGCTGTTGGTACAGGGGCCGCGGGCCCGCCTGCCCCTGCACCACCTGCAGCCGGGGCCGCAACGGCTCCAGCACCGGGCGGGCGGGCAGGCCGGACCCGCCGGCCGGCAGCGTGCCGGGGGAGACGCGGACGAGGTAGGGCAGCCCGCGCTCGGCGAGCCCGGCGAGGAGGAGCTCCACGCCGGGCATCGACCTGCCGTCCACCACGATGGGCGCCGGAGGCAGCCCCCAGTCGACCACCATCTCGTCGACGGCCTGCAGCAGGTGCCGCCAGTGCGGCCGGCTGTGCTCGTGGGCCGGTACGCGGGCCCGGCTGCGCAGGCCGTCGTCCTCGTCCCACGAGCGGGGCAGCAGCAGCCGCCAGTTGACCGGGCAGCCGCCGTCCTCTCCCACCATCACGACCGCCAGGCCGATCTGGCAGTTGAGGAGGCGGCCCGCGGAGTTGGCGAACTGCCGCGCCACGCCCACCGACTTGGAACCGTTCTTCGGGAAGACGACCTCCTCCAGCACCCACGCCTTCGGGCGGATCGCCTCGACGAGCAGCTGGGCCAGGCGCTGCCGTACGGGCGCCCAGTCCCAGGGGCTCTGGTTGATGAACTGCTGGAGGCACTGGTCGACGGGTCGCCCCACGACGTGGTTGGAGATCCGGCGGATCGACTTGCGGCCCGGGACGGAGACCAGGCCGTGGACGTAGACCTCGCCCCATCGGCGCTGATCGGAGCGGAGGAAGGACGTGAACAGGTCTTCACAGAAAGGAGAGAGCCAAAACTCTCGCGAATGCAAATCCGAGTAGATGGCCATGCGACCAACCCCTATAAATCGAACATCCCCCTTTCCTCGAATTATTGAAATGATCCGGGCCGGCTGACAGGACGAGGTTGTGCTGGCACTCTCGCTGCTACTTATGAGACTTCTACCTGTTGGACTTCTACCCAGAGGTACGGACGAGGTCGGCCGCGCGCTCGCCGATCATCACGACCGTGGTGTGCGGATGCGCGTTGACCAGCGAGGGCATGACGGAGGCGTCGGCCACGCGCAGCCCCTCCACGCCGCGCACCCGCAGCCGGGGGTCGACCACGGCCGAGGCGTCGGTGCCCATCCGGCAGGAGCCGGCGAAGTGGTAGTACGACCCGGTGTTGGCCTTCACCCAGGCGCGCAGCTCCTCGCGGGTGGTCACGCCGGGCCCGGGGGCGACCTCGGCCAGCCCCCACCGGCCGGTGAACGCCTTGGTGCGGTAGATGTCCCGGGCGACCTCCACGGCGGTGACCGTGCGCTCCAGGTCGACCGGGTCGCCGAAGTAGTTGGCGTTGATCCGCGGGTAGGCGGTCGGGTCGGTGCCGGCCAGCCGTACCCATCCCCGCGAGACCGGCGACACCAGGCCGGTCAGGCTGAGGATCACGTGCGGGTCCACCAGCTCCCGCACCGGCGCGACCGGCTGGCCGGTCTGCACGCGGCGGATGACGTTGGCGAAGAACTTCTCGCCGAACGGCGCGCGGTGCACCAGCGCGACCTCCAGGTCGGGGACGGGCAGCCCGTCCTGCGACCCGCAGAAGAGCGCGACCTCGGTCACGTTGCCGCGCGGGTCGTCGCCCGGCTCGGCCAGGTAGCCGATCGGCCCGATGACCAGCGGGTGGTCGTGGAAGTTGGCCCCGACCCCGGGCAGGTCGGCCACGACCGGGATGCCGAGCTCGGCCAGGTCGCCGGCCGGGCCCAGGCCCGACAGCAGCAGCAGCTTGGGCGACTGGATGGCGCCCGCGCACAGCACCACCTCGGCCTCGGCCCGCGCCGTGTGCGTGCGGCCCTCGCGCAGGTACTCCACGCCGACGCAGCGCGTCCCCTCGAACAGCAGCCGTGCCGCGAGGGCCGCGGTCAGCACCGTGAGGTTGGGCCGGTCGAGCGCGGGATCCAGGTACGACTCGCGGGCGCCCCTGCGCCGGCCGTCCTTGATGTTCACGTGGTGCCAGCCCGCGCCGAACAGGCCCGCGTTGAAGTCGTCCAGGCGCGGATGGCCGAGCTCGACGCAGGCCTCGATGAACGTCTCCGACACCGGGTTGCCCGTCTCGCCCGCGTCGGCCACGGTCATCGGACCGTCCTTGCCGGCCAGCGGGTTGTGCCCGTCGCGCTGGTCCTCCAGGCGCTGCAGCCACGGCAGCACGTCGTCGAAGGACCAGCCGGGACACCCGTGGTAGGCCCAGTCGTCGTAGTCCTGGGGACGGCCCCTGGTGTGCATCATGTGGTAGATGTTCGAGGTGCCGCCCAGGCCCCGGCCGGCGGCCGAGTAGACGCGGTTGCCGTCCAGGCCGGGCTGGGGCTCGCTCATGTACGCCCAGTCCAGGTCGGTCAGCAGAACCTCGTTCCACCGCCACGGCGTCGTCACCGCGTCGGTGACCTGTGCGTCGCCCGCCTCGAGGAGGAGAACGGAGGCGTCGGGATCCTCGCTGAGCCGGGCGGCCACCACCGATCCGGCCGCGCCGGCGCCGATGACGATGTACCTGTAGCTGTCTGGCACGGTCGGCTCCTTCATGTGAGCAGGTCGGCCGCGCGCTCCCCGATCATGACGGTGGCGGCGGCGGTGTTGCCCGCGGGGATGGACGGCATGATCGAGGCGTCGGCGACGCGCAGCCGCTCGACGTCGTGCACGCGCAGCGCGGCGTCGACCACGTCCAGCGGGTCGCGGCCCATGCGGCAGGTGCCCACCGGATGCCACACGGTGGTCGCGGTGGCGCGGACGTAGGCGGGCAGGTCGGCGCCGTGGCCGGGCGCGCTCTCGCGGTCGTGCAACGAGCACATCGAGCTGCTGTGCGCGAGCTCCCTGGACAGCTCGATCCCGCGTACGAGCGCCGCCAGGTCGGCCGGGTCCTCAAGGTAATGGGGGTCGACCAGGGGCGCGTCGGCGGGGTCCGCCGACCGCAGGGCCAGCCGGCCCCTGCTGCGCGGCCGGGCGAGCACGGGGGCGAAGGTGAAGGCGGGCCCGTCGACGCGGTACTCGTCGGCCACGAACTGCACGGGGCCGAACAGCATCTGGAGATCGGGGTCGTCCGGTGGGAACAGCCCCACCTCCGCCAGCAGCTCGGGCAGCGGCAGGATCGACCGCGCGGCGTAGGCCACGCCGAGGATGAGGTGGTCGTGCAGGTTGGCGCCGACGCCGGGCAGGTCGGCGGCGACCGCGAGGCCGTGCTCGCGCAGGGCCTCGGCCGGGCCGATCCCGGAGAGCATCAGCAGCTTGGGCGTGGCGAGCGCGCCGCAGGAGACGATCACCTCGGCGCTCGCCCCGGCGCGGTGGAGCGCGCCGTCGCGCAGGTACTCGACGCCCGTGGCCGTCGTGCCGTCCAGCAGCACGCGGGTCGCCGTCGCGCCGGTCTCGACGGTGAGGCGGGGATGGCCGCGCAGCGGGTCGAGGTAGGCGGACGCCGTGCTCGACCGCTGGTTGTCCTTCGTCCTGGTGGACTGGTAGGCGAAGGCGCCCTCCTGCGCGGCGCCGTTGTAGTCCCAGTCCTCCCCGCCGGGGAAGCCCAGCTCGGAGGCGGCCTGGAGGAAGGCGCGCGACACCTCCGACATCGAGGACAGGCGGGCCACCTTCATCGGTCCGTCCGCCCCGTGGTACGGCCCGGCGCCCTCCTCGTAGTCCTCGGCCCGTTTGAAGCAGGGCAGCACCTCGTCGTACGACCAGCCCTCGTTGCCCTGGGCGGCCCAGCCGTCGTAGTCGCGGCGGTTGCCCCGGACGTACAGCATGGCGTTGACCGAGCTGCCGCCGCCCAGCACCTTGCCCTGGGGCAGCGGGATCGTCCGCCAGCCCAGCCCGGCCTGCGGGACCGTGACGTACGGCCAGGTGACGGCGGGGTCCTGCCACAGCGAGGCCATGCCGGGGATGCCCGTCTGGCGGATGGCCGCCAGGCCGGCGTCGCCGCCGGACTCCAGCAGGAGCACGCGTGCCTCGGTCCGCTCGACGAGCCTGGCGGCGACGACCGCCCCGGCCGCGCCGGCGCCAACGACGATGTAGTCGTAGCCCTGGCCGGACATCAGCGGCTCTCCGGCCCGATGACCCAGTGCTCGGTGACGGCCATCCGGTGCACGTACCTCGGCTCGACCAGCGTCTCCATGTCGGCCACGACCTTGGCGTACTCGGGCGAGGCGAGCGCGGCCTCCATGGCGTCCCTGTCGTCGAACCACAGGAGGTGGGCGGCGTCGAGCACCGCCTCGCCGATGGCGTACGCGCCGTCTCTGACGTGGCACTGGAGGTACCGGCGCAGCCCCGGCACCTGCGCGACCAGTTCGGCGTGCGGGCCGAGGTCGGCGCTCCTGAAGTCGGCCAGCGGCAGCCCCTCCTTCCGCTTGACCAGCACGATCAGCTTCACTCCCGACGGCGGGGCGAGCTCGGGCCCCGGCACCGGCTCGTGCGCGTCGGTGTCGAGCACGAGCGTGCGCCAGAACGCCGCCCAGCGCGGCTCGTCGGCCCGCGCGCCCTCCAGGAACTCGGGCGTCTGCAGCGACTCGAGCTGCTCCCGCTCGTCGCGCAGCCAGATCTCCGCGACGCCGCTCCACAGCGGCTCGCCCTCGTCGGGCCGGAGCGGGATCCGGGTGTCGATCAGGTACTTCCTGATCTGCGGGATCTTGCTCGCGTACCGGACGGCGTGCACGTTCAGCCAGTACTGCTGGAACTCCTCCTCCGTCATCCCGGGCTTGGGCGCGGCGAAGATGAGTTGATGGATCACGGTGTTCTCCTCCGTCACTCGGTGTGTCCGACGCTAGGAGCGCGCATCCGCGCCGGGAAGCGCGCCCGGCGGCGCCGCGCTGACAAAGTCAAGTACGGTGCGGCACTTGGCCAGGTGCCGCCCAGGTGCTGCTACGGCAGCGAGACCGACTGCGCGTGCCGGAAGACGTCGCGGGGGTCGTAGGCCGCCTTGACCTGCTGGAGCCTGGCGTAGTTGCCCTTGTAGTACAGCGTCTGCCACGGCACGCCCGAGCGGTTGAACGCGGGGTCGGTGATGTCGGGGTCGGGGTTGTTGATGTAGCAGCCGTCGGCCTGGTCACCGGGCACCGGGTAGCCGCCGGTGGCCGCCCACACCGAGCCGTACAGGTCGCGCAGCCAGCCGATGTTGGCGGCGTCGGCGGCCGGGTCCTGCCACTGGGTCTCGAACAGCGTCCAGAACGCGGCGTCGCGGTGCGCCAGCGCGGTCCGCGTGGCGGGGACGGCGTTGATCGCGCCGCCGCTGAACCCGGCCAGGGTCACCGCGGCCGCCGGGTTGGCGAAGTCCGTACGGGTGAGCGCGTCGTACATCGCGCCCGCCTGCTCGGCCGTGTACGAGCGCCGCAGGTAGGCCGACTTGGAGGAGCCGCGCAGCGTCGGGTTGATGAACGAGGGGATGCTGGCGGCGATCAGCTTGACCGCGCGCAACCACGGGAGGCGCTGCGCCGGCTGGGCCGCCACCACGGCGTCGACGCCGAGTCCGGCGGTCAGGGCCCCCAGGTAGTCGCCGAGGATCCGCGCCGCGTCGGGGGCGGTGGCGTCGACCTGGGTCAGCAGGAAGACGTTTCCGCTCGAGCGGTGCGCCAGCGACGCGACGCCGGACAGGATCCTGGCGGGGGAGTCGGGCGCGGCGTGTCCCTCGTACCAGGCGCCCCAGTTCGTGACCAGGGTGGCGAACTTCGTGCGGTCCAGCATGCTCCACGGGATGCCGACGGCGCTGAGCAGCACGTCCTTGGGCGGGTTGACGAGCAGGCGGCTCGGGTTGGAGCCGCTCGTGCCCGGCGTGCGGAACCAGAAGCGGGTGACGATGCCGAAGTTGCCGCCCCCGCCGCCGGCGCACGCCCACCACAGGTCGCGGTTGGGGTCGCCCGGGTCGCGCGAGGCGGTCACGGCGCGGGCGGTGCCCGAGCGGTCCACGACCACGACCTCGACCGCCGCCAGATGGTCGATCACGGCCCCGAGCTGCCGGGACAGGAAGCCGTACCCGCCGCCGGTGGCGTGGCCGCCGATGCCGACCGTGGGGCACATCCCGCCGGGGATGGTCACGCCCCACTTCTTGAACAACGTGTCGTAGACGCCCGACAGCCGGGCGCCGCCCTCGACCGCGAACGCGCCCCGCTGCTGGTCGAAGTACACCTCGTCCAGCCCGGACAGGTCGATGACGACGTCCACGTCGGAGTTGAACACGAACGGGGCCAGGCAGTGGCCGCCGGACACCACCGAGATCCGCTTACCCGTGTCCACCGCCTCCTGCACCGCGGCGACGACCTGGGCGGTCGAGCTGACCACGCGCACATAGTCGGGCGCGCCGACCCAGCGCTGGTTGTAGCCCACGGTCAGCTCCTGGTAGCGGGGGTCGCCCGGGTACACGGTGACCGGTCCCGTGACCGGCCCGCCGGATGACGCGGCGGCTCCGGCGGGGGACGCGGGCAACGTCACGGCACCCGCCACCAGCGCGGCGCCACCCAGTAATCCCCGCCTCGACGGACGTTCCATGATCGCTCCTTCTGGAGATTCTCCACGTGGGAGCCCTCCGTGCGGTTCCGCGGAGGGTGATCGTCAGGACATCCTCATGGTGTCCCGGCCTCCTGCGGATGCCGCGAAAAAGGATCGGAGTCCGTTACCTCCGGCCGCCCACCTCACGAAGAGGGCGGCGGACGTCACGAAGTACGTGCCCGGCGGGGTCGAGGCCTTCAGGCGGCGGGGGCCTCGGGCAGGGAGTCGAGCCAGTCGAGCAGGCGGGCGCACTGGCGGGTCATGACGTCGGGGTCGCGCAGCGCGTTGGCCAGCAGGGACATGCCCTGGTAGGCGCCCACCAGCGTCAGGGAGAGGTCCCAGGGGTCAGGCCGGCCGAGCTCACGGAACTGGCGCTCGACCCAGTCCAGCAGCAGCCGGATGACGCGGCCGGCCTCCGCGTCCAGGCCGCCCTCGGGGCGTTTGTCCAGCTCCGCGGCGAGCGTCCCGGTCGGGCAGCCGTAGCGGGCCGCGAGGTCGCGCTGGCTGGCCCACCCCTCCACGAGGGCCTTCAGCCGCTCCCTCGGGTCGTCGAGCCCGTCCAGGCGGTCGGTGAGGAGCTCCAGCTGCCGCGCGTGCTCGGCGAGGGCGGCGGCGACCAGGTCGTCCTTGGTCTTGAAGTAGTAGTACACGTTGCCCACGGGGACGTCGGCGGCGTGGGCGATGTCGGCGATGGTGGTGCGCTCCGCCCCCTGCCGGTGCACGACCTGGGCGGCGGCGGCCATCAGCCGCTGGCGCTTGGCGGCCGCGGTCCTCGCCCGCGAACCCGTTGAGTCAGTCACCTGACTAACTATATGCGGCGGAGCCGTGCTATGGTCTCCCTCAAGTGAGTCAGCCGACTAACTAACAACTGGGAGAGATCATGATCGTAGTCACGGGAGCCACGGGGAACGTCGGGCGGACGCTGGTCCGGCTGCTGGCCGAGGCGGGGGAGCAGGTCACCGCCGTGTCCCGCCGCATCACCGACGCCGACGTGCCGCAGGGCGTGCGGGCGGTCGCCGCCGACCTGGCCGACCCCGGCAGCATGAGCGCGGCGCTGGAGGGCGCGGACGCGGTGTTCCTCCTCACGGGCGGCGACCTGTTCGCCGTCGAGCCCAAGGAGATCGTCGCCGCGGTGAGCGGGCCGGGCAGGATCGTCCTGCTCTCCTCGCAGGGCGTGGTGACCCGCCCGGACAGCGCGTCCCACGGCCGCTTCGGGGCGGAGGTGGAACGCGCGGTCGTCGACTCGGGAGCGCGGTGGACGATCCTGCGGCCGGGCGGATTCGCCTCCAACAGGTACGCCTGGGCCGGGTCGATCCGCGCGGACCGCACGGTCGCGGCGCCGTTCGGCGACGTCGGGCTGCCGATCATCGACCCCGACGACATCGCCGCGGTGGCCGCCGCCGTGCTGCGGGAGCCGGGCCACGACGGCCGGACCTACGAGCTCACCGGGCCGGAGGCGGTGACCCCGCGGCAGAACGCCGAGGCCATCGGCCAGGCGATCGGCGAGCCGGTCGCGTTCGTCGAGCAGACCCGCGAGGAGGCCCGCGCGCAGATGCTGGCGTTCATGCCCCCGCCGGTCGCGGACACCACGCTGGACATCCTCGGCGAGCCGACCGAGGCCGAGCGGCGGATCAGCCCGGACGTCGAACGCGTGCTGGGCCGGGCCCCTCAGCCGTTCGCCGCCTGGGCCCGGCGCAACGCCGCCGCCTTCCGCTGAGCCCCGCCCGCGCGGGATCATGCCCTCCATGGACGAGACGGTGCTGACCGACGACGGCGTGCGGCTCTGGGCGGTGCGGAGCGGCGAGGGCCGTCCCGTCGTCCTCTGTCATGGCGGGCCGGGCCTGTGGGACACCTTCGAGGACGTGGCCGGGCTGCTGTCCGGCGTCGCGGCCGTCCACCGGTGGGACCAGCGCGGCTGCGGCCGCTCGCAGCGGCTCGGGCCGTACTCGACGGCCCGGACGGTGGCGGACCTCGACGCCGTCCGCCGCCACTTCGGCCTGGAGGCGATGGTGCTGCTTGGCCACTCGTGGGGCGCCCAGCTGGCCCTGCGGTACGCCCTGGATCGCCCCGAGCGCGTACGCGGCCTGGTCTACGTCTCCGGCACGGGCATCGACCCGAGCGACACCTGGCGCGAGGAGTACCGGCTCCGCCTGCGCGGCGCGGTGAGCGGGGACGTGGCGCGCTGGGCCGAGCTGGAGAGCCGCGAACGCACGGCCGCCGAGGACCGTGAGTTCGCGGTGCTGCAGTGGTCGGCGGACTTCGCCGACCGCGGCCGGGCCATGGAGCACGCCGAACGCATGGCGACCCCCTGGCTCGGCGTCAACTTCGAGTGCAACGCCGTCCTGAACGCCGAGGGCAGGCGTGACTGGGGCACACCCGCGTTGCGGGATGCCTGCGCGGCGCTGGCGGTGCCGGTGCTGATCGTCGACGGGGCCGAGGACATCCGGCCCCGCCGGGCGGTGGACTCGCTGGAGCGGGCGCTGCCGGACGTCTCGCGGGTGATCCTGCCGGGCGCCGGTCACCTGCCCTGGGTGGAGGATCCGGAGGGTTTCCGGGCCGCGGTGGGCGCGTTCGTGGCCGGCACGGATTAGAGGGGTGGGTCAGGGGAGGGCGAGCATGCGGTCCAGGGCCGCCCGGGCCCAGTGGGCGGTGTCCTCGTCCACCGTGATCTGGTTGACGACCTCCCCGAGCACCAGGGACTCCAGGGCCCACACCAGGTGCGGCAGGTCGATCCGGTTCATGGTCGAGCAGTAGCAGACCGTCTTGTCCAGGAACGAGATGCTCTTGTCGGGGAACATCTGCGCCAGCCGCTTGACCAGGTTCAGCTCGGTGCCGATCGCCCAGCTGGAGCCCGCGGGGGCCGCCTCCAGGGTCTGGATGATGTGCTCGGTCGAGCCCACGTGGTCCGCCTTGAGCACGACCTCGTGCCGGCACTCCGGGTGCACCAGGACGTTCACGCCGGGGATGCGCGCGCGCACGTCGTCGACCGACTCCGCCGTGAAGCGGCCGTGCACCGAGCAGTGGCCGCGCCAGAGGATCATCCTGGCCCGCTCCAGCTGCTCCTGGGTGAGGCCGCCGTTGGGGCGGTGCGGGTTCCAGACGACGCAGTCCTCCAGGGACATGCCCATCTCCAGCACCGCCGTGTTGCGGCCCAGGTGCTGGTCGGGCAGGAACAGGACCTTCTCGCCGCGCGAGAACGCCCAGTCCAGGGCGCGGCGGGCGTTGGAGGAGGTGCAGACCGCGCCGCCGTTCCTGCCGCAGAAGGCCTTGATGTCGGCGCTGGAGTTCATGTACGTGACCGGGATCACCTGATCGGCCAGGCCGGCGTCCTCCAGAGCCTCCCAGCACTCCTCGACCTGGTCGAACGTGGCCATGTCCGCCATCGAGCAGCCGGCCGCCAGGTCCGGCAGCACCACCCTCTGGTGGTCACCGGTCAGGATGTCGGCCGACTCGGCCATGAAGTGCACGCCGCAGAAGACGATGAACTCCGCCTCCGGCCTGGCCGCCGCGAGCCGGGCGAGCTTGAACGAGTCGCCCGTGACGTCGGCGAACTGGATGACCTCGTCGCGCTGGTAGTGGTGCCCGAGCACGAACAGCCGGTCGCCGAGCGCCTCCTTCGCCTTGCGGGCCCGTTCCACCAGGTCGGGGTCCGAGGCGGGCGGCAGCTCGCCCGGGCACTCGACCCCCTTCTCGCTGTGCGGATCGGCGCCCTGGCCGAGGACGTAGAGCGGCAGCCCAGTCTGGGTGGCCATGGCCAAACCCCCTTATCGTCGAAGTGACGATACTCATCATGACATATGGGGGATACCTCCTTATTCCGGGGGGTGGCGGCCCTGGGAATGTGTGGCATGGGCCAGGTGTTGGTAGCGTCATTAGTAGGACGTCGGAAAACAGACAGCCGGGTTAGGGAGTCAGCAGATGACGGTTGAGAGCAGCGAGACCACGGCGCAGGGCCTGATCCTGACTGACGCGGCCGCCGCCAAGGTCAAGAGCCTGCTTGAGCAGCAGGGTGAGGAAGGTCTGCAGCTGCGGGTCGCCGTGCAGCCGGGTGGTTGCTCCGGCCTGCGCTACCAGCTCTTCTTCGACGACCGGTCGATGGACGGCGACGTGGTGTCGGACTTCGGGGGAGTCAGCGTGGTCACCGACCGCATGAGCGCTCCGTACCTGATGGGGGCCTCGATCGACTTCGTCGACACGATCGAGAAGTCGGGGTTCACCATCGACAACCCCAACGCCACGGGCTCCTGCGCCTGTGGTGACTCCTTCAACTAGTCGGTGGCCGCCGGGTCCCGCTCGCCTTTGTGCGTGCGGGACCTTCGCGTATTCTCGTGGGGCTCATAGGCCTGCTGACAACGAGGAAGAAGAATCCCGTGCGCATCGCCGTTACCGGCTCAATCGCGACAGACCACCTGATGACCTTCCCAGGAAGCTTCGGCGAACAGCTCATCGCCGAGCAGCTCGATCGGGTGTCACTCTCGTTCCTGGTCGATGACCTTCAGATCCGTCGTGGCGGCTGCGCCGCGAACATCGCGTTCGGCATGGCCTGCCTCGGCCTCAAGCCGGTTCTCGTGGGAGCCGTCGGCAACGACTTCGCCGACTACCGCTCGTGGCTGGAGCGCCACGGCGTCGACTGCGACTCCGTGCACATCTCGGAGACCCAGCACACCGCGCGCTTCCTGTGCACGACCGACCAGCACCACAACCAGATCGCCTCGTTCTACACCGGGGCCATGGCCGAGGCCCGGCTGATCGAGCTGAAGCCCGTCGCCGACCGCCTGGACGGCCTCGACCTGGTGCTGATCAGCCCCAACGACCCCGACGCGATGCTGCGCCACACCGACGAGTGCCGCCAGCGCGGCATCCCGTTCGCCGCCGACATCTCCCAGCAGCTCGCGCGCATGGCCGACGAGCAGATCCGCCAGCTCGTCGACGGCGCCGCCTACCTCTTCTCCAACGACTACGAGAAGGGGCTCATCGAGCAGAAGACCGGCTGGTCCGACGAGGAGATCCTGCACCGGGTCGGCGTCCGGATCACCACGCTCGGCCCCAAGGGCGCCGTCATCGACCGCAGGGGCGAGCCGTCCATCCACGTCGCCCCCGCCCCCGAGCTGGGCAAGGCCGACCCCACCGGCGTCGGCGACGCCTTCCGCGCCGGGTTCCTGTCGGGGCTGGCCTGGGGGCTGCCGCTGGAGCGCTGCGGCCAGGTCGGCAACCTGACCGCCACCCACGTGCTCGAGCGCGTCGGCGGCCAGGAGTACGAGCTCGGGCAGCAGATCTTCCTCGAGCGGTTCGGCGCCGCGTACGGCACGGAGGCCACGGCGGACATCGCCGATCACGTGCGCTGCTACCACCCGTAGGCGCCGCTCGGCCGCCCCGGCCCGCTGTGAGCGGCCCCGGGGCGGCCCGCACGGCTCAGCTCCTCGCGTAGACGTGGTGCAGGAACTCGGCGAGCTTGTCGTCCGGCAGGTGCTTGGCCAGGTCCGCCTCGGTGATCATGCCGACGATGCGGTTGTCCGACAGCACGGGGAGCCGCTTGATCTGGTGCTGCTCCATCAGCGTGAGCGTCTCGTCCACGGACGTCTCCGGGGTGACGAAGACGAGGCCCCCGGCCAGCTCGCCCGCCGTCGTCCTCGACGGGTCGTGCCCCGAGGCGATGCACTTGACGACGATGTCGCGGTCGGTGATGATCCCCTTCACCCGCTCGTCGGGGCCGCACACGGGCAGTGCCCCCACGTTCATGTTGCGCATCAGCTGGGCCGCCCGGTCGAGCGTCTCGTGCGCGCCGATGCACTCGGCCCCCGGATGCATCACGTCACGGGCGGTCTCGTGCGGATGTCCTCTGGTCATGGCTTTCCCCCGAAAGTCGGTGACTTCGTACGGGAAGCCTCTACCCCACTTTCGGGGGGAATGTCAGTAGTTGCGCCGGACGTGGATGGCCCAGCCGCCCTCGGGCAGCTCGTACGAGCCGACGTGCCGGTGCGACTTCAGCCTGCACCACGCCGGCACGTCCGTGTAGGCCGCCGGATCGTCGGCCAGCACGGCCACCACCGCGTTGAGCGGGACGTAGTTGATCTGCTCGGCCAGCATGATGATCGGGATCGGGCACTTCTTCCCGAGCGCGTCGATCGTCAAAGCCGGCTGGGTAACCTCGGTCATGCGACTCCTGCGTCCTGCCGGATGCGGCGCACCAGATCGGGCAGCACGGCGAGGAATCTGTCGACCTCCGCCGCGGAGGCGCCCCTGGGCAGCGACACCCGGACATTGCCATGCGTCAGCACGCCCATCGCTTCAAGAACGTGCGATGGACGAAGCGTACTAGCGGTGCACGAGCTTCCTGACGAAACCGCGAAACCAGCCTTGTCCAGCTCGGTCAGCAAAGCCTCGCCGTCGACGTACAGACACGAAAAGGTCACGATGTGCGGCGCCCGGTCGACCGGGTCGCCGATCACCTCGACGTCCGGGACGATCTTCGGCACCGTCTCCCTGATCCTGGTTACGAGCTCCGACAGCCGCGCCTGCTCCTGCGCCGCGTCCGCGGCCATCGCGCGCAGCGCGGCCGCCGCCGCGACGATGCCGGGCACGTTCTCGAACCCCGGCACCCGCCGCCGCTCCCGCTCGTCCTCGGGCAGGAACGAGCGGAACCGCGTGCCCTTGCGCACCACCAGCACGCCCACGCCCGCGGGGCCGCCCCACTTGTGGGCGCTGGCGGTCAGCACCGACCAGCCGGGCGGGATCGGCATCCTGCCCGCCGTCTGCGCCGCGTCCACCAGCAGCGGAACCCCGTGGGACCGGCACGCCGCGGCCGCCTCCGCCACCGGCTGCACCGTGCCGACCTCGTGGTTGGCCGTCTGCAGGCAGGCCAGCGCGGTGCCGGGCCGGGCGACCGCCTCGGTGAACCGCTCGAGATCCACCCGCCCCGTCAGGTCCACGCCCACCGTCTCGGTCGTGCCGCCGTCGCGTTCGTGCACGCCACCGGCGTGCAGCACGCTGGAATGCTCGACCGCGCTCGTGACCAGGTGGCGCCCGGCCCTGCGTCTGCCGTGTAGGGTGCCGAGCACGCCGAGATGCACGGCCTGCGTGCCCGACGATGTGAACGACACCTCGTCCGGGCGCGCGCCGAGCGCCTCGGCCACCTCCGTGCGGGCCTGCTCCAGCAGCAGGTGTGCGCGGCGGGCCTGGCCGTACAGTCTCGCGGGGTCGGCCCAGCCGACGTCGATCGCCGCCAGCAGCGCCTCGCGTGCCTGAGGGTGGAGCGGCTCGCTCGAAGCCGCGTCGAAATACGCCACGAGACTCATCGTCCCACTTGCGGCGCCATCGAGGGGTCGCGCGGTAGGGCGAAGCACCTGCACGCTAATGTGTCTGCAATCAGCTGTGCATCTGGAAATAAGAGCGCCCAAGAGAAAGACTCTTGGGCTTCATCTGTGGGGTAGGCGATCCGTGAGTCCGACTCGCCGTACGATGCGGCGTTCGTTGGCCCGGCGCAGGGTGCCGCGTGCCGCCGCTTTGGCGTTGCTGCTGGCCACTGCTACGGCGTGTGCTAATGACGTTCCGAAGGCCGACTGGTCTCGTGGTCTTCTTCCCGACCATGTCACCGAGCAGGCGGGCGTGGTCCAGAGCCTGTGGAACGGGGCCTGGATCGCCGCACTCGCCACGGGTGCGGTCGTCATCTTTCTGATCGTGTGGGCGGCCATCTTCCACCGCAAGCGCAAGTCCTCGGCCGATCTGCCGCCGCAGGTGCGCTACAACCTGCCGATCGAGATGCTCTACACCTTGATCCCGCTCGTCATGGTGTCGGTGTTCTTCTTCTTCACCGCGCGTGACAGCCAGGTGCTGACCAAGGTGGACGGCGACGCGACCGTGAAGGTCAAGGTCGAGGCCTTCCAGTGGAGCTGGCGCTTCACCACGACCGTCAACGGCAAGACGCTGGCCCCCGTCGCCGGCACGCCGGTGAGCGACTATCACCAGGGGCCCCAGCTGGTCCTGCCGACGAAGGCGAAGGTCGAGTTCGACCTGTCGACCGACGACGTCATCCACTCGTTCTGGGTGCCGGAGTTCCTGTTCAAGCGGGACGTCATCCCCGGCATCAAGGAAGGCAACCCGGGCCGTACGTTCGAGATCACCACTCTGGGCCGTACGGGGATCTTCGCGGGCCGGTGCGCCGAGCTCTGCGGTGTCGACCACAGCCGCATGCTGTTCAACGTGAAGCTCGTCGATGCGAACGAGTGGAACCAGTACATCGCCACGAACCAGGCTGGGAGTGCCCAGTGACCGCCATCCACGAACCCCTTCGCGCGCCGGCCAGGCCCGTCACCAAGGGCCAGGTGATCGCCAAGTGGCTGTCCTCCACTGATCACAAGATCATCGGGCACCTCTATCTGATCACGTCCTTCGCCTTCTTCCTGATCGGCGGCGTCATGGCGCTGATCATGCGGGCCGAGCTCGCGCAGCCGGGCATGCAGTTCACCAGCAACGAGCAGTTCAACCAGCTGTTCACCATGCACGGCACGATCATGCTGCTGATGTTCGCGACGCCGCTGTTCGCCGGCTTCGCCAACGAGCTGATGCCGCTGCAGATCGGCGCCCCCGACGTGGCGTTCCCGCGCCTCAACATGGTCAGCTACTGGCTCTACCTGTTCGGCAGCCTCATCGCCGTGTCCGGCTTCTTCACGCCGGGCGGCGCGGCCTCGTTCGGCTGGTTCGCCTACACGCCGCTGTCCAACGCGATCAACTCGCCCGGCATCGGCAGCGACCTGTGGATCATGGGCCTGGCCCTGTCCGGCCTCGGCACGATCCTCGGCTCGGTGAACTTCATCACCACGATCATCTGCATGCGCGCGCCCGGCATGACCATGTTCCGCATGCCGATCTTCGTCTGGAACGTCCTGCTGACCAGCATGCTCGTGCTGATGGCCTTCCCGGTGCTGGCCGCCGCGCTGCTCGTGCTGGAGTCGGACCGCAAGCTCGGCACGCACGTCTTCGCCCCCGACAACGGAGGCGCGCTGCTCTGGCAGCACCTGTTCTGGTTCTTCGGACACCCCGAGGTGTACATCATCGCGCTGCCGTTCTTCGGCATCGTGAGCGAGATCCTGCCGGTCTTCAGCCGCAAGCCGGTCTTCGGTTACATCAGCCTCGTGGTCGCGACGATCTCGATCGCCGGTCTGTCCATCACGGTCTGGGCGCACCACATGTTCCCGACCGGGCAGGTGTTGCTGCCGTTCTTCTCGTTCATGACGTTCCTCATCGCGGTGCCGACAGGTGTGAAGTTCTTCAACTGGGTCGGAACGATGTGGCGAGGGCATCTGTCCTTCGAGTCGCCGATGCTGTTCTCGGTCGGCTTCCTCATCACGTTCCTCCTGGGCGGCCTGACGGGCGTCATCCTGGCCTCGCCGCCGCTCGACTTCCCCCTCAGCGACAGCTACTTCGTCGTCGCCCACTTCCACTACGTGGTCTTCGGCACCGTCGTGTTCGCCATGTTCGCGGGCTTCTACTTCTGGTGGCCCAAGTTCACCGGCAAGATGCTCGACGACAAGCTGGGCAAGGTGCACTTCTGGCTGCTGTTCATCGGTTTCCACACGACGTTCCTCGTCCAGCACTGGCTGGGCATGCTGGGCTTCCCGCGCCGTTACGCCGACTACAGCCCGGTCGACGGCTTCACCGACCTCAACCTGATCTCGTCGGTGGGCGCGTTCGTGCTGGGCGCTTCGACGCTGCCGTTCTTCTACAACGTCTGGAAGACCTGGCGCAGCGCGCCGAAGGTCACCGTCGACGACCCCTGGGGCTACGGCGGCTCGCTCGAATGGGCGACCTCCTGCCCGCCGCCGCGGCACAACTTCACCTCGCTGCCGCGCATCCGGTCCGAGCGTCCCGCGTTCGACCTGCACTACCCGCACGTGTCCGCCAAGCCGACGGCATCGGAGGTCGAGGCCTGATGAAGGTCCAGGGTTGGCTGTTCCTCGCGTGCGGCCTGTTCTTCGCCGGTGTCGACGTCGCCTACTGGTTCTGGACCAAGGCGGCGACGGGCCACGGTGAGCCGGTCGGCACCACGGCCATGGCGATCTCGGTCGGGTTCGCGTTCATGGTCGGCTACTACCTGATGTTCACCGCGCGGCGCATCGGCGCCCAGCCGGAGGACGACAAGCAGGCCGAGATCAGCGACGGCGCGGGCGAGATCGGGTTCTTCAGCCCGAGCAGCTGGTGGCCGCTGTTCCTGTGCCTGGCGGCGGCCTTCGCCTTCGCCGGGTTCGTGATCGGCTTCTGGATGTTCCTGATCGGGATCTTCCTGGTCATCATGGCCATGATCGGCTTCGTCTTCCAGTACTACCGGGGCAACTTCTCGCACTGACCCGGGCTGCCTGAGCGGGCGTCTCCCTTGAGGGGGGACGCCCGTTTTTTTGTGTTCTTTAACGGTGATCCGATGTGGTTATTCGATCACTGAGGGTAGTAATGACACGTCTGCTATGCGGACCGCCGCTAAGGGCCTTTTCGGGCACAACAGGGTGGTGAGCAGGGCAAGGGGTTCGTTGTCGGACGAGGGAGTCATACGTGGGGCGCGTAGCGAATGGATCGGCCGGCCTGCTGGCGCTGGCGCTGCTGGCGGCGTGCTCGGGGGCCTCGGCCCCGAAGCCTGAGGGGGTCGCCATGGCCGGCGGGGCCCAGGGGCCCGCTGTGACGTTCTCTCCGCAGGACAAGGCCGCGAACGTGGCCACCGACCAGCCTGTGGTCGTCTCGGCCCGTGGAGGCACGCTCAAGAGCGTACGGGTGGACGGCGGCAAGTCCGGGGCGCTCAAGGGCGTCCTGAGCGCCGACGGCACCAACTGGCGCAGCACCGTCACCGCCCGCCCCGGGGCGAGCTACACGATCACCGCCGTCTCCGCGGACGAAGCGGGCAAGCAGACCCAGACCACCAGCACGTTCTCCACAATCAAGGGCAACAAGACGTTCGACATCCAGACCATCACCCCGAACAAGGACGACACCGGGCTGACGGTCGGCGTCGGCATGCCCATCATGATCGCCTTCGACAAGCCGGTCGCCGACCGGGTGTCCGTCGAGCGCAACCTCACGGTCCGCAGCTCCAGGCCCGTGGAGGGCGCCTGGCACTGGTTCGACGACAGTCACGTGGACTTCCGGCCGCTGGAGTACTGGCCCGCGCACACGAAGGTGCGGCTGGACGCGAAGCTGGCCGGCGTGCGCGGGGGCCCCGGCCTGTACGGCAAGCGCGACGTACGGCTCGACTTCAAGATCGGCCGCTCGCAGATCACCAAGGGCAGCACCGACGAGCACGTGCTCTACGTCCGGCGCGACGGCAAGAAGATCCGCGAGATGCCGATGAGCGCGGGGCAGGGCGGGCAGTGGAAGTACTACACCACCGGCGGCATCCACCTGGCGATGTCGCGCGAGGACTCCACGCTCATGACCTCACCCGGGATCGGGCCCGGCCAGTCGGGCTACTACTCGCTGATGGTCTACCACACCGTCCGCATCTCCAACAGCGGCGAGTACGTGCACAGCGCGCCCTGGTCGGTGGGGTCGCAGGGGAACTCGAACGTCAGCCACGGGTGCGTGAACATCAGTCCGGAGAACGCGATCTGGTTCGTCAAGAACACGCTGATCGGGGATCCGATCATCATCACGGGGTCGCCGCGGAAGCTGGAGCCCACGAACGGGTGGGGTCATTGGCAGGAGAACTGGAAGGAGTGGCTCAAGTGGAGTGTGCTTAAGGATGGGCCGACCATCACGTTCTGATACCGATTCGCGCCACCGACCACGGCCCCGGCCCACCGCCTTCCGGCCCGCCGACACCCGCCCCGACCCGCCACACTCGGGGCCGTCCACGCTCCGGTCGCCACACACGCGGCTGAACGCGTCCCGGGCTCGCCACAGCCCGGGCTCGCCACGCCCCGGGCTTCGCGGCGCCTCGGCTCGGCGGTGCCTCAGCGCGCGCTCGCAAGGACGGGGTCCGGCGCCCTGCGCGACCTGGGCCGACGCGAGCCGACGCCGCACCGGGGAGGGGCGCCCGCCGTTCCGGCCCGCTCTCCGCGCCGCTGTGCGCGCCTCAGCGCCGCGACGCCGGTCCAAGTGGCGTGTTCTGGGGGCGGGAGGGGCCAGGCCGTCTGCGGGGCGCTGAGGGACGGGACGGGGGCGGCCGTCCGCGGGGGAGCCGGGCGAGGGTGAAGCTACCGGCCGACCGCTGCTCCGGTTCGCTCCCCGCGCCGTTGTGCGGGCCCCGGTGCTGCGGCGGCGTACACGCCTCAGAGGCGAGCGGCGGAGGGCGTACTGCCGGAGGGAGGCGCGCCCTGGACGAGGGGAAGCGCTCGGAGTGGGAGGCGCGCCCCTCAGCCGGGGCGCGCCTCGGAAAGGGCGGTCAGGCGCCGTTGACGGCGGCGCTGACCTCGATCCAGCGGTCGAGGGTGGCGGCGGCCGCACCGGAGTCGACGGCCTGGACCGCGCGGGCGTAGCCGTCGGTCATGGCGGCGTCGAGGTCGTCGCCCGGCCCGTTGAGGGCCACCAGGGCCGCGGCGGCGTTGAGCAGGACGGCGTCGCGCACCGGCCCCGTCTTCCCCTGCAGCAGGTCGTGCACGGCCTGGGCGTTGAAGGCCACGTCCCCGCCCCGCAGCGCGCCCACGTCGGCGCGCGGGATGCCGAGCACGGACGGGTCGAAGGTCGTCTGCGTGGCCGTGCCCTCCTTGACCACCCAGACCGTCGAGGTGCCCGCGATGGTCAGCTCGTCGAGCCCGTCGTCGCCGCGGAACACCAGCGCGCTGACGCCGCGCTCGGCGAAGACGCCCGCCAGCACGGGCAGCATCTTGGCGTCGAAGACGCCGATGGCCTGGGCGGCCGGGCGGGCCGGGTTGGTGAGCGGGCCGAGGAAGTTGAAGATCGTGGGTACGCCGATCTCCTTGCGCGTCGGCCCGGCGAAGCGCAGCGCGGGGTGGTAGACCGGAGCGAAGCAGAAGGCGATGCCCGCCTGCTCGGCCACCCGCGCCGTCTGCTCCGGCGTGAGGTCGAGCCGGATGCCCAAATGCTCCAGGACGTCGGCGGCGCCGCACGAGGACGAGGCGGCGCGGTTGCCGTGCTTGACGACCCGGGCGCCCGCGGCGGCGGCCACGATGGCGGCCATCGTCGAGACGTTGACCGTGTGGGCGCGGTCGCCTCCCGTGCCGACCACGTCGACCACGGGCCCCTCCACGCTCAGCGGCGTGGCCAGGTCCAGCATGGTGCGGGCCAGGCCCACGACCTCGGCCACCGTCTCGCCCTTGGCGCGCAACGCCACCACGAAGCCGGCGATCTGGGACGGCGTCGCGGCGCCGGACATGATCTCCCGCATCGCCCAGGCCGACTCGTCGGAGGTGAGGTGCTCTCCGGACAGGAGAGCGGACAGCAGGGTGGGCCAGGTCGTCCGGGAGTCCATGGGCACCTACTTAGCGTTGAGTCGGGTCGAGGAGCGGCGGCGCATGAGGTCGGCCACGGTGTCGGCCAGGACTATGGGCTCCAGCGGCTGCGGCACCACGGCGTCGGCCTTGGACCAGTCGGCCAGCCAGCGGTCGTCGCGCCTGGCGATGATCAGGCAGATGGGCGGGCAGTCGTAGACCTCGTCCTTGGCCTGGCGGGAGACGCCCATGCCGCCCGCGGGCTGCGTCTCGCCGTCGAGGACGGCCACGTCGATCTCGCCCGAGCCCAGCCACTGGTGGACCTTGGGCTCGGTGGCGCATTCCACGATCTCCACGAGGGGTACGTCGGCGGCGGGGCGCCTGCCGATGGCCTGGATCACCTCGGCCCTGGTGGCGGCGTCGTCGCTGTAGACGAGGACCCTCATCGTGTCGTCGGTGCTCCCAGTGGAGGTCACTGTCGCGCTCGCTATCCCTTGTAGCAGTATGGTCACCTCGGATCGTACCGGTGCGCCGGTGTGCATTCCCAGGCCACCATGCCTGACAGGGGGTTTTGAGGCGATTCTCCCAGGTTGCCTCCCGGTTTGTACCTGCTAACCGGGGGGTCGTGCGCGGGACCGACCACCGAAGCCGCAATAATGCTGCCCGTGGCGACAGCATCCGCAATAACTTCGACGACGACAGCACAGTCGTACCGCAGACCCAATCTGGTCAGTGTCGGGACGATCGTCTGGCTGTCCTCTGAGCTCATGTTCTTCGCGGCGCTGTTCGCGATGTACTTCACCATCCGGTCGGTGAGCGTGGGCAACGGCTTCGATTGGGGCCCCGCCTTCCACAAGGTCGGCCTGGAGGCCGCCGAGGGCGCTCACCTGAACATCCCGTTCGCGACGGCCAACACGATCATCCTGGTTCTGTCGAGTGTGACGTGCCAGCTGGGCGTGTGGGCCGCGGAGAAGGGGCAGGTCGGCAAGCTCCGCTTCTGGTACATCGTCAGCTTCCTCATGGGCGCGGTCTTCGTGGCCGGGCAGCTGTACGAGTACGGCGAGCTGGCATCAGAGGGCGCGACCTTGTCCGCCAACCCCTACACCTCGGTGTTCTACCTGACGACGGGCTTCCACGGCCTGCACGTGACCGGTGGCCTATTCGCGTTCCTGTTCATGCTGGGACGCACGTACGCCGCGAAGCGCTTCACGCATGAGCAGGCCACCAGCGCGATCGTCGTGTCCTACTACTGGCACTTCGTAGACGTCGTCTGGATTGGTCTTTTCGCGACCATCTACATCATTCGTTAAGGAACGGGATCTCTGTGACTAGGATCACCGCTTGGCGGCGGCATCCCCTCGCGAGATATGCCGTCCTGATTTTGGCGTTGGCGCTGGTCGGGATGGTATACGCCGCCTTTGTCCAGGCGGGTAAGCCTGCCGACGCGGCACTGGCGGCCGGCAAGGTCGATGACGTGGCCGAGGGCAGGAGCTTGTTCGTCAAGCACTGCTCCAGCTGCCACGGCATGAACGCGGAGGGCACCAAGACGGCGCCCACGCTCGTCGGCGTCGGCGCCGCGGCGGTCGACTTCCAGATGGGCACCGGCCGCATGCCCGCCGCCAACCCGGGTCCGCAGGCGCCGCGCAAGCCGATGGCGCCCTGGGTCGACGAGACCAAGATCAGGCAGATCGGCGCCTACGTGCAGTCGCTCGGCGGCGGCCCGCAGGTCCCGGGCCAGGAGCAGGTCGACGCCAAGCTCGGCGACGCCGGCAAGGGCGGCGAGCTGTTCCGCGCCAACTGCATCCAGTGTCACAACTGGGTCGGCGCCGGTGGCGCCCTGACGCAGGGCAAGTACGCGCCCAACCTCAACTCGGCGACCCCCACCCAGATCTACGAGGCGATGGTCACCGGCCCGCAGGCGATGCCGGTCTTCAACGACTCGACCATCACGCCCGAAGAGAAGCGCAGCATGATCGCCTACATCACGCAGGTCCGCGCGCAGAAGGACCCGGGAGGTTTCGGCCTCGGGCGCATTGGCCCGGTGACCGAAGGTCTCGTAGCGTGGATCGCAGGCCTCAGTGTCCTCGCACTCGCCGCCATCTGGATCACCGCGAAGAAGCGACAGAAGTCATGACAGACAACGAGCACGAGATCGAGCAGCCCGATGAGCGCGTACCCAAGCGCGTCATCGGCACCCCCGCGCCGGGCACCTCGATGCTCGGCACCGCGGAGGCCCCGGACGTCGAGAAGGACGTCCCCGGCGTCACGCTGCCGGACGAGAGCAAGGCCCGCAGGGCCGAGAAGATCGTGGCGCTCTGCTTCACGATCACGTTCCTGGCCGCGATCGCGTTCATCATCTCCTACGTGGTCTTCCAGGTCGGCAGCCCCGAGGCGACCGGAGTGTCCAACTTCGCGCTGGGCACCTCGCTGACCGTGGCGATCCTGGGACTGGCGATCGGCATCGTGATCTGGGTACGCATGATCATGCCGAAGTACTCCCTGGTCCAGGAGCGCCACCCGATGGCCTCCGCCGAGGACGACCGCGAGGTGGTCGCCGACACGTTCGTCCAGGGCGCCAACGAGAGCGGCTTCGTCAAGCGCAAGCTGATGCGCCGCACGCTGCTGCTGGCCGCCGCGCCCCTCGGCCTCGTGCCGGTGGTGCTGCTGCGCGACCTCGACAACAGCAAGATGCCGGGCGCGAAGTTCAACAAGCTGCTGCGCCACACGGTCTGGGGTGAGAAGACCAAGGAGGGCAAGCCGCTCAGGCTCGTCGTCGAGGGCACCGGCCAGCCCATCCGGGCCGCCGACTTCAACTCGCCCGGCGGCATCCTGTCGGTGGTCCCCGAGGGCTACCAGCACGACCTCAACGCCCTCGCCAAGGCCACGCTGATCCTGATCAAGTTCCGTCCGGAGGAGCTCAAGAGCGGCGTCCGGCAGAACTGGACGCACGACGGGATCGTGGCGTACTCCAAGATCTGCACGCACGTGGGCTGCCCCGCGGCCCTGTACGAGCAGAACACCCACCACATCCTCTGCCCCTGCCACCAGTCGACGTTCGACGCGGCCGACGGCGCGAAGGTCATCTTCGGTCCGGCCGCCAGGCCGCTGCCGCAGCTGCCGATCACGGTCGACGCCGAGGGCTACCTGATCGCCCAGGGCGACTTCCAGGTGCCGGTCGGCCCGAGCTACTGGGAACGCGGTGACGCCGAGCGCGCGGCCAGGGAGAAGGGAGGCCAGGCATGAGCGATCTGACCGCCGTGCCCAAGGCCATCGCCGGGCCGTCGACATTCCTCGACGACCGTCTGGGCGGGGCCAATTTCCTCAAGCGCAACCTGCGCAAGATCTTCCCGGACCACTGGTCGTTCCTGCTGGGTGAGATCGCGCTCTACTCGTTCGTCATCCTGCTGCTGACCGGTACGTTCCTGACGTTCTGGTTCAAGCCCAGCATGATGGAGGTCGCCTACGACGGCTCGTACGCGCCGCTCAAGGGCGTCATGATGTCGGAGGCCTACGCGTCGTCGCTGGAGATCAGCTTCGACGTCCGGGGTGGTCTGCTCATCCGGCAGATGCACCACTGGGCGGCCCTGATGTTCGTGGCCGGCATGATGGTCCACATGCTGCGGGTGTTCTTCACGGGCGCCTACCGCAAGCCGCGCGAGCTCAACTGGATCATCGGCGTGCTGCTGCTGACGCTGGCGCTCGCCGAGGGTCTGACCGGCTACTCGCTCCCCGACGACCTGCTCTCCGGCGCCGGTCTGCGGATCACCGAGGGTGTGGCGATCTCGCTGCCGCTGGTCGGCACGTACATCACGTTCTTCCTGTTCGGCGGGGAATATCCGGGTGAGGATGTCGTCGCCCGGTTCTACTCGCTGCACATCCTGCTCATCCCGGGCATCCTGCTGGCGCTCATCTCGGCTCACATGGTGCTCATGTGGGTGCAGAAGCACACGCAGATGCCGGGCAAGGGGCGCGACAACCACAACGTGGTGGGCGCGCCGTTCTACCCGGCCTTCATGGCGAAGGCGGGGGCGTACTTCCTG
Source organism: Nonomuraea sp. NPDC052116 (assembly GCF_040680035.1). Classification (NCBI taxonomy): domain Bacteria; kingdom Bacillati; phylum Actinomycetota; class Actinomycetes; order Streptosporangiales; family Streptosporangiaceae; genus Nonomuraea; species Nonomuraea sp. NPDC052116. The sequence continues at coordinate 51,384 of NZ_JBFAWA010000016.1, forward strand.
TTCACGCTGGCCACGGTGGCGGGTCTGGCGACGTTCACCCAGATCAACCCGATCTGGCTGTTCGGCCCCTACACGCCCGCCGACGTGTCCGCGGGTTCGCAGCCCGACTTCTACATGGGCTTCCTGGAAGGCGCGCTGCGCATCATGGTGCCGTGGGAGATCAACCTCTTCGGCACCTCCCATGCCGGCACCCTGCCATTGAGCGTGATCATCCCGGCACTGGTGCCGATGGGCATCGTCATGACGGGCCTGGCGCTCTACCCGTTCCTCGAACGCTGGGTGACGGGCGACCACCGCGAGCACCACATCGCGGACCGGCCGCGCAACAACCCGCACCGCACCTCGATCGGCATGTCGGCCATCACGTTCTACGGCGTGCTGTGGCTGCTGGGCGCCAACGACGAGATCTCGGCGAACTTCCACATCAGCCTCAACGTGACGACGTACGCCGGCCGGGTGCTGGTCTTCGTCGCGCCGGCGCTGGCGTACCTCATCACCTACCGCATCTGCCTCGGCCTGCAGCGTTCCGACGCCGCGGTCGTGTCGCACGGCGTGGAGTCGGGCGTCATCAAGCGGCTGCCGCACGGTGAGTTCATCGAGGTCCACACGCCGCCGGCGGACGACATCGAGGCCCACATGCGGGGCAAGGAGCCGGTGGCGATGCTGCCGGTGGCCGAGGACACCGCGGGCATCCCGCCGAAGGGCATGCGCGGTCCGCTCGGCAAGCTGCGCGCTCGCATGTCGAAGGCGTACGGCGGGGAGAAGATCCCGCTGGACGAGGGACACGGGCACGGGCACGAGGAAGAGCACGCCGCCATCGGCTCCGGTGGCGACGAGGACCGCAGCCTCACGCACTGACATCAGCTCTCGCCACATACGGCACGGGCCCGGACGACACGTTCGTCCGGGCCCGTCGCCGTCTCATCCCGTTCTCCTTGCTGGGGAAGCGGGCGTTGCCGGGGAAGAGGCGGCCTGGGCGCCCGGCCGGGGCTGGGAGCGTCGTCACAGGCGCTCGCACGCGGTGCGGGACCCCAGGCCGAAGGCACAGCGAGGCGGGCTCGCCGGAAGGCGGCGCGGTCGGGCGCCGGAAGTCGCGCTGGTCGTGGGCGCTCGGCCCGAGAGGCCCCGAGGCGGCGCATCAACAGGCAGGCCCCGCGGCCGATGAGGTCAGCCCGTGTGAGGCAGTCCGCGTGGCGTAGGCCCGTGTGGTGTCAGCCCGCGTGGGGTCAGCCGGCGTGGGGCAGCCCGTGTGGGGTCAGTCGGCTTCGGGGAAGCCGATGGAGAAGGCGGCGTCCAGGTCGTGCTTGGAGTAGGCGCGGAAGGCGATGTGCGTCTCCGTGTGCAGCACGCCGGCCACCTTGTTGATCCGCCCGGGGACCACCTCGGCGATCTCCTCGTACGCCGCCACCCGCACCATCGCCAGCAGGTCGTATTCGCCGGTGATGGAGTAGACCTCGCTAACCCCCTGGATCTCGGCGATCGTCTGGGCGACCTCCGGGATCCGGTCTACCTCTGCATTGATGTGGACGATAGCCGTGACCATACATCAACTCTATCGTTTCACCTCAAAGGTCGCCCCTCCCGATTACGGGGCTGATCAAGATGGCGGTACGCGAGGTCGATGCGGGCCTTGTGACGGGCGGCGCCCCAGGCGGGCAGGCTCCATTCGCCCTCCACCTCCACCAGCCGCACCCCGGGCGACTCCAGCCAGCGCAGGATGCACTCGGTCTCCTCGGCGCTGGCCGCGTGGATCGGGCCGGCGCCCGGGATGACCGCCTCGGCCGTGGCCGTGAGGGAGGCGACGAAAGGGGTCGGATGGGCGCCCTTCGGCATGACCCCGGCCGCCGCCAGCCGCCCGTACCGGATGACGTGGATGTCCCAGCCGCCGCCGAACGCCGGGCTGGCGGCCACCAGCTGCGGGATGCGTGTGATGGCGCTCAGGCGCTGCATGCGGGCCGCCGTGCGGACGAAGGCCGCCAGCCGGTCGCGATCGACCGAGGCCTCCTCGTAGCGCTGCTCCACCGACAGCCGCTCCATGCGCGCCGACACGGCGCTGAAGACGAGCGAGGCGTCGAGCGTCATGGCCCGGCGCGCGCTCTCCGCGTGGAGCGCGTATTCCTCCTGGCTCTCCTTGCCCTCGCAGGGCGCGCCGCAACGGCCCATCTCGTGGAGCACGCAGGCCGCCCGCCGGGTGCGCAGCGTGACGGGCTGGGTGCACTGGCGCAGGGGGACCGCCTCGTGCAGGGCGATGCGGGCCTCGTCGGCCAGCCGGGCGCTGCCGAACGGGCCGAGGTAGGTGGCCCCGTCGTCCTTGAGGTCGCGGACGATCGACAGCCGCGGGAACGCCTCGGTGGTGAGCTTGAGCCAGACCACCTTCTCGGGGAAGCGGGAACGGCGGTTGTAGCGCGGCTTGGCGCCGCCGATCAGGCGCAGCTCCCTGACCTCCGCCTCCAGGCCGGTCGCGCAGACGACGTGGCGCACCCGCTCGGCGATGCCGATCATCTCGCGGATGCGCGGGCGGGTCTCGCCCGCGGTGAAGTAGGAGCGTACGCGGTTGCGCAGGTTGGTGCTCTTGCCGATGTAGAGGACCTCGCCGCGCTCGTCCTCGAAGAAGTAGACCCCGGGGGCGTGCGGCACCGACTCGGCCAGGTGGCGCTTGCGCTGCTGCTCCGGCGTGGGGGCGCGGACGAACGACTTGAGCTCCTCGAGCGTGTGCACCTGGAACGAGCCGGCCCGCTCGATCAGCCCGTGCAGCACCTCGACGGTGGCCCTGGCGTCCTGCAGCGCGCGGTGGCACGGCTCGGTGGAGCTGCGGAAGAACCTCGCCAGCGTGGCCAGCTTGGCGTTGGGCACCTCGTCGCGGGTCAGCACGCGGCGGGCCAGGTCGACGGTGTCGACGACCGGATTGGCCGGCGGGGGATAGCCGTGGGCGGCGCAGGCGGCCTTGACGAAGCGGGTGTCGAAGCCGGCGTTGTGGGCCACCAGCGTGGCCCCGCGGATGAACTCCAGGAAGCTCGGCAGCACCGCCTCGATCCGCGGCGCGGCCACGACCATCGCGTCGGTGATGCCGGTCAGCACCGAGATGAACGGCGGGATCGGCCCCCCTGGGTCGACCAGCGTCGAGAACTCGCCCAGCACCTCGCCCGCCCGCACCTTGACCGCGCCGATCTCGGTGATGGCGTCGTCGGACGGGGCGCCGCCGGTCGTCTCGAGGTCGAAAACGACGAAAGTGACCTCGCTCAGCGGAGTGCCGAGCTCGTCGAGAGTGCCTTGAACCGCGTCCACGTTCCAAGACCATAGAGAGGGAGACCGACAGGAACGAATAACCACCGCTCTTGATCCTTAGTTACCCTTCCCTGTATGTCCTCGGGAAGACTTGCCGGCCGCTATGCCCTGTTGCGCCCGCTCGGCGCGGGCGGCATGGGGAAGGTGTGGCTGGCCAGGGACGAGATGCTCGACCGCGAGGTCGCGGTCAAGGAGCTCACGCTGGCCGAGGGCATGTCGCCCAAGGAGCGCTCCGACTCGGTGATGCGGGCCGTGCGCGAGGCGCAGGCCACGGCGCGGCTGCGCCATCCCGGCATCGTGGCCCTGCACGACGTGGTCGTCGAGCAGGAGCGGCCCTGGCTCGTCATGGAGCTGCTGCGGGGCCGCACGCTGGGTGAGACGGTCCGCGAGTTCGGACCCATGCCGGCCGATCATGCCGCGCGGGTCGGCGCCGACGTGCTGGAGGCGTTGATCGCGGCACACGCGCTGGGGATGCAGCACCGCGACGTCAAGCCGGGCAACGTGTTCCTGACCGAGAGCGGGCGGGTGGTCCTCACCGACTTCGGCATCGCCCGGCAGGAGGGTCAGGCCACGCTCACCGAGCAGGGGCTGATGATCGGCTCGCCCGGGTTCATCGCGCCCGAGCGGCTGGCCGGCGAGCCGGGCGGGCCCGCCAGCGACGTGTGGTCGCTCGGCGCCACGCTTTACGTCGCGCTGACGGGCGCGCCGGCCTACGGGGGGTCGGCGGCCCAGCGGGTGCGGGCCACGCTGACGGAGCCCGTACCGGCTGCTCCGGGGCCGCTGGGGCCGCTGCTGGCGGCCATGATGGCGCACCAGCCGGCCGCCCGCCCCGACGCCCGGGTGATCGTGTCCGCGCTCCGGCAGGTGGCCGCCGGCGGGCAGGCCCCGCACCTGCCCGTCAACCAGGACGTGACCGCGCCGACCAGGGTCAAGCGGCCCGGCAGGGCCGCGATCTGGATCGCCGCGGCGACGGCGCTCGTGCTCGGCGCGGGCGGCGCGACCGCCTTCCTCGTCCTCAGGGACCGGGCGGGCGCGGTGCCGGCCGCGTTCACCGTGCCCATGGACGTGTGCAAGCTGATCAGCCAGGAGGAGGTGGGCGCGCTGCTGCGTACGCAGAGCCCGCCCAAGGCGCAGGCGAGCTCCGACGGCGAGGGCCCCAAGTGCGGCTGGACGCTCGCGAGCACCGGCGTGGGACTGCAGGTGCAGAAGGACTCCGACACCGTCGACCCCTGGTCGATGACCCCGGCCACGGCCGGCGCGCTCTACCAAGGCCAGAAGCGCTGGTGGACGAGGTACGACCAGGTCGACTGGACCTGGGACGAGATCGGCGCGAAGACCTCGCAGCGGGCCACGCGCACCCCGGTCCGCGAGATCGCCGGCGTCGGCGAGGAGGCGTTCGGCTTCGAGCTGAAGGGCCCCACGGGTCGCGTGCACACCTCCCAGATCTACTACCGCCTGGCCAACCTGGTGCTCACCGTGCAGTTCACCACCCTCGGGGACAAACTCACCGACGAGGAGATCAAGCAGCGGGCGCTGAAAGCGGCGCAGACGAGCGAGCAGGCGTTGCGCAATGCCGGATGACCTCTATCTGCTGGCCGGCCGCTACCGTCTCATCGAGCGGCTCGGACAGGGCGGCGCGGGCACGGTGTGGCGGGCCATCGACGAGATCCTCGACCGTCAGGTCGCGGCCAAGCAGGTACGCGTGCCGGAGGGGCTCACCCCGCGGGAGCGGGCCGAGTTCGCCGACATGGCGATCCACGAGGCCAGGTCGGCCGGACGGCTGCGCGACCCGGCGATCGTGCTGGTGCACGACGTCGTCCTGGAGGGAGGCCAGCCGTGGATCATCATGGACCTGGTCACCGGCCGCTCGCTGGACAAGGTGATCAAGGATCAGGGGCCGCTGCCGCCCGGGTTCGTGGCCGCGGTCGGGCTGCGCGTGCTGTCGGCGCTGGAGGTCGCGCACGCCCACGGGATACTCCACCAGGACGTCAAGCCGGCGAACATCCTGCTCGACTTCGACGGCTCCGCCATGCTCACCGACTTCGGCATCGCGACGCCGATGGGCGGTCAGGGCGGCAGGTTCGGCGGCGCGGGCTCGCCCGGCTACATGGCGCCCGAGCGGCTCAACGAGGAGCCCTCGAGCCCGGCGTCCGACCTGTGGTCGCTCGGCGCCAGCCTCTACACCGCGGTGGAGGGGCGCGCGCCGTTCGAGCGGGCGCTGCCCGCGGCGGTGACGGCGGCGGTGCTGCTGCACGAGCCGCCGTTGCCGGTCAGGGCGGGCCGCGACTTCGGCGGCCTGCTCATGGCCATGCTCGCCAAGGACCCGGCGGCCCGCCCCACGGCGGCCCAGGTCCGCCAGGCGCTGAGCGTCCTGGCCGGGCCCGCCCCCGTGCCCCGGCGCCGCCGATGGCTGGTGCCCGTCGTGCTGGCCGCCGCCGTGGTGCTGGGCGCGGGCGGCTGGTACGCCGCGGGCGCGCTGGGCGGGGAGCCCGAGACCGGGAAGTTCGCCAAGGCGCCCGATCCCTGCAAGCTGCTCACCGACGAGCAGGCCGCCCGGATCATGAAGGCCAAACCGTCGCGCGAGGCCACCCGGCCGGGCGAGTGCCAGTGGATCCTGCGTGACGGCGGGGAGGACGGCCGCCGCCGCATCGTCGTCCGCGCCTGGGCGGAGCGGCCCGACGGCGATCTCGGCGGCCCCCAGGTGGCGCAGCGCCGCTTCGCCAGCGAGAAGACCGGCCGCACCGGCGCGGAGGGCACCGTGATGCGCGAGGTCCGCGGCTCGGTCTCCGACGTCCCGGGGGTGGGGGAGTCGGCGATCATCCAGAACAGCTTCAGGGCCTACATCAACAGCGACGCGACGGGCTCGTCCGACAGCACGGTGCTCTTCCGTACGAGCAACGTGCTCGGCGAGGTGGTCTGGCACCGCGAGAACGTTCCGGTCAGCGCCCCGGCGGACAAGGAGCCCGCCCTCGCCGTCGCCCGCCTGGTCTCGGCCGCCCTGTCGAAGTGAGCCCGCCGGAGCACCGTGCCGTTCGAAGTGGGCGCGGTCGGGGAGGGGCCGCTGCCAGAATGGGCGTGAGTGCTGCAAGTACCTTGCAAGGGGGATGACTAGCATGTTTCCCCGCAAGTCAGGGCAACCCCAGGAGTCCCAGTGAACCCCGGCAGCGAGTGGGAGCCGTCCACCACCCCGTACCAGGTGCCGGGCAGGCGCTTCGAGCCGCCCACCCAGCCGCCCACCCAGCCGCCGACCCTGCCTCCGATGCCACCGCCACCGCCGCCCCGGCGGCCCGCCTGGCTGCTGCCCACGCTGGCCGCCGCCATCGTGGTGCTGGTCGCGATGGGCGGGGTGGGCGCGTACTTCGTGGTCAGCAAGGTCTCGCGCCCCTCCCAGCCGCCCGCGGCGCAGAGCGAGCGGCCGTCGCGGGCCGCCTCCTCGGCGCCCGTCGGCCTGGACGTGTGCGCCATGCTGTCCGCGGAGGAGGCCGACCGGCTCGTGCCCGGCGCGACCGTCACCAAGGACTCCAGGGAAGGCGACTACACGGTCTCCTTCACCTGCAAATGGGAGAACCGGCGCATCTCGTTCGGCGAGTTCTGGCGCAGCAGGGAGATCGACGTCCGGATCGAACAGTACAAGGCCGACGGCGCCAAGACCGGCAGGTCCATGGCGCAGAACTCGTACGAGGTCGACTACGGCGGCGACAGGTACGCCGCGACCGCCAAGCCCTCGCACAAGCCCGACGAGAAGGAGTACGTCTCCCCGATCAAGGAGATCCAGGGCGTCGGTGACGCCGCGCACGCCCAGTACACCTGGCGTCGCAGCGGCAAGCTGCTGTGGTACTCCTACGGCCAGGCCAACGCCCGGGTCGGCGACATGACGGTCGAGATCAAGTACCAGGCGGGCCAGCAGCGCAAGGACGCGGCGATACTGACCAACGAGACCACGCAGTCGATCACCGAGGACAACGCGATCCGCGAGGTGAGCCGGCTGGCCGGCTTCTTCGCCAAGGGCATGGCGGCCTGGCAGGCGCAGCACCCGAACGTGCTGGCCGAACCGGAGCCGTCGCGGGCCCCCGCCTCGCCGAGTGCGAGTGCGAGCGCGGAGCCCTCGCCGACCGTCCTGGCGGCCTTCCCCGGAGAGTGCGGGGCCGTGACCGAGGTGGCCACGCGGCTCGTGCCCGAGCCCACCACCAGGGCGCGCGGCACCGAGGCCGGCTCCGACGCCCAGACCGAGTGCCGCTGGCTGAACCTGGACGTGCCCGGCGCGGGCGAGGGGATCAAGAAGATCCGCAGCGTCCTGATCACCGTGCACCGGTTCACCAACCGGGCGGGCGCCGCCGACGTGGGCGCGGCCGTGAGCTACTACGCCAGCCAGCGGGGCGGCGACAAGGGGTTCGAGGAGTCGTCCATCGGCGGCATCTCCTGGGGCAAGCTCACCGATGTCAAGGGGATGGGCGATCAGGCGTACCAGCAGTTCATCCAGAACCGGCACAGCCGCGAGGTCTCCGCGTCCACCGGCACGGTGCTGGTGCGCAAGGGCCCGGTGGTCGTCAGGATCGACTTCTCCGGCCACCAGCGGCCCGAGAAGGAGCCGGCCACCTCGCCCAAGGTCGTGTTCATGCCGGAGAAGGAGGCGATGGACGGCGTGGTCACCATGGCCGAGGCGTTCATGGCCCAGCTGGCGAAGCAGCCCGCGGGCAGCTAGGCGAAACCCGGTCGAGGAGGGGCGTGGCGCCCCTCCTCGGTGACGGCCGCGCGCGGGAAACATCCCCCTGACGGATCATCCCGTCAACGGTTAATGGAGCTGCAACCCGCTTGCAAGCGCGACAAATACCTTTATGTCTTGCAGGACCTGAGCCGCGCGATCACGTTTGTCCAGTACAGGGGCATGGGCAAACCGAGGGGGATCACGCGGCTCACTTCTTTTCCCGGACCAGGAACGGTTCGAGCAGGCCCGGAACCGCCCGCGCCGCCAGCTCCAGACCGTCGCCGCGGTCCACGTCCACCACGTCGTAGTGGCCCTTGCCCGCGGCGGTGGCGGCGGAGACGGTCAGCAGGCCGCTGCGGCGCTGGAAGTACGACTCGGTGATCGTCCAGCCGGAGACGCCTCTGCGGTCGAGCGCGATCGTCCTGCGTACCACCGCGCCCTGCCTCGTGACGAGGTGGCGGCGGCCGAGCGCGTGGCCGAGGCTTCTGGCGCTCTCGACGGCCAGCCACATCCCGAACGGCAGCGCCGGCGCGGGGATCGCCCAGACGGCGGCCCGGGACCACTGCCACGGGAGCAGCCAGGACGCCAGGCCGGCGGCCAGGGCCAGCACGGCCACCGTCACCAGCGCCCGTACGATCCGCCGCCGCCTGGCCGCCGCCGGATGCGGCACCAGCGCACCCATCCCCAGCGCGCCCGCGCTGGCCTCCGGCTCGGCGGCTTCGCCCGCGTCACGCTCGGTCGCCCGGTGCCGGCCCGTGCCGTGGCCGGTGACGCCCGCCGGCGGCCAGGGCGAGTCCATAGGCGCGGCATGCCCGAGCGCGTCCGTTCGCGGCGCAATGGGCGTCGGGGGTGTGGCGGGGATGTTGGCGATCTTGGTGGCGAGGGACCAGGCCAGGGCGCGGGGGAGGGGAGGGGTGAGGGCGGCGGCGTCCTCGGTCTCGTGCTCGTCCGCCTTGCCGAGCCCTGTGGCGATGGTCTTGACGCGGGCCCCGCCGCCCAGCCTCAGCAGCAGCGGCTCGCTGATCTCCACGCCGCGCAGCCTGCGCTCCTCCAGAGTCAGGGACCGGGTGGTCAGCAGGCCGCGGTGGAGGCGGAGGCGGCCGGGCTCGCGTTCCAGCCGGTAACGTCCCCACGACTCGGCGAACAGCAGGACGGCGCCCAGGACGCCGACGGCCAGGTTCACCGCGAGGATCAGCGGGACCGCCACCAGCGGCCGCGCCGTCACCCAGTCCCACAGCCCGTCGGCCGCCTCTGTGACGAGCCTCTTGGCCCCGAACGAGTTCAGCGCCTTGTAGAGCACCCCGAGCACCAGCGCGGCCCCCGTGAACGACCACAGCGACAGCGGCGCGTACCGGATCCACGACCAGCGCAGCTCCGCCAGCGGCCCCTCGCCGGACGCGGGCCGCTCGTCCTGGCGCAGCAGGGTACGGCGCAGCGACTCCGCCTCGTGCCTGGTCAGCGGGTCGAGCACGAGCTCGGTCCCCTCGGCCGCGTGCTCGCCCGTACCCACCTTGACCACGGTCAGGCCGAACACCCGCGCCACCGGGTCGGCCCGCAGGTTCACGCTGCGGACCCGGTCGAGCGGGATCGAGCGGTGCCGGCGGAGAGTGACGCCCGAGCGCAGTTCGAGGCGTTCCCGGGTGAGCCGCCAGCGCGTCGTACGGAGCCTGGCCACGTCATACGCCACCACGGCGGAGACGACCAGCGTCGCGGCCGCCGCGCAGACCGCCGCGATCCCGCCGATCGGCCAGTCCCGGCTCGTCAGGAAGCGCAGGAGACCGGCCACCACGCCGGCGACGATCGCCAGCGACTTGACCGCCGAGGCCAGGAGGCTCCGCCCCGCCAGCCGCCGCCAGCCCTCCTCAAGAAAGGGGTCGTCGTTCACGTGGCGTCCCCCGGCGTGGCCTGGGTGAGGGCGGTGAGGCGTTCGGCCAGCTCGGCCGCCACCTCGTGGTCCAGCGCCTCGATCTTGATGGCCCCCGCGGAGGAGGCCGTGGTCACCGTGACGTCCGCCAGCCCGAACAGCCGCTGCACCGGCCCCCGCGCGGTGTCGACCCGCTGGATCCGCGACATCGGCGCCACCCGCCAGGTGTGGGTCAGCCACCCCTTGCGGGTGTAGACCGCCTGGTCGGTGACCTCCCAGCGCTCGACCCGGTAGGTGGCCCGCGGCGCCAGGACGGCCAGCGCCACGCAGCCCGCCGTGAAGAGCGCCACGCACGCCCCCAGCCAGACCGGCCGCGAGGTGAGGATCCAGTACGCCGCCACCGCGCCGGCGGCCACCGGCACCAAGAGGATCAGCCCCTGCGCGGTCCACCAGGCGACCGCCCGCGGATCGGCCTGGTTGCGCGGCGGCCGCAGCCCGGCCGGCGTGCCCGCGTTCATCTGCCGCTCTCCGCGTTCTTACCCGAGTCGACCACGGCCAGCAGCACGAACCCGAGCACGCCGATCACGATGGCCGCGAACACCTCGTAGCCCTCCAGGAACGGCAGCCGGTTGACCACGAGCAGGTCGTGCGCCCACCGCCACCAGCCGAACAGGGTGTTCAGCAGGCCGCCCACTCCTTGCAGGAGCAGCAGCCAGCCGAGCAGCGTCAGCACCATTTTCATGGTCCCCAGCGTCGTCCACGGGTCACGGGGGCCGCGTCGGCCGTAGGTCTCGCGCGGCAGCTACTTTGGTCGCTGTCGCCGTACCCTCGGCAGGGCCTAATCTCGATGAACGTGACGCACGAATACCGGTGGGCGCTGCCGTCGGTGCTGCTCGGCGACGGCAGGGAGGGCGGCCGGGTGCGCCGCTCGACCCGCGACTGGATCGTCGACATCGTCATGTTCCTGCTCGCGTGCGGCATCACGGTCATGACCCTGCCGGAGCTCCAGGACGAGCCGGAGCCGCTGCAACTGCTGGAGCAGGTGGTGGGCGCGCTGTCGTGCGTGGCGGTGTGGCTGCGGCGGCGCTGGCCGGTGGGGTTCGCGCTGGTGGCCACCCTGCTCTCGTCCTATCTGGAGCTCGCCGGCGGGGCCTCGGTCGTCGGGCTGTTCACCGTGGCGGTGCACCGGCCGTTCAAGGTCTCCGGCCCGGTCATGCTGTTCTCCCTCGTCACGCTCGTGCCCTTCATCCTGCTGCGGTACCACACCGACGCGGAGCGCGGCGAGATGGTGGCCCTGTCCCTGGCGCTGATGCTGACCGTGTTCGCGTGGGGCGTCGTGGTCAGGGCCCGGCGGCAGCTCGTCTGGTCGCTCAGGCAGCGGGCCGACAGCGCCGCGGAGGAGGCCAAGCGGCTCGAACGCGAGCGCATCGCCCGGGAGATGCACGACGTCCTCGCGCACCGCATCTCCATGCTCAGCCTGCACGCCGGCGCGCTGGAGTTCCGGCCGGACGCGCCCGCCGAGGAGATCGTCAGGGCGGCCGGGGCGATCAGGACCAACGCCCACCTGGCGTTGCAGGACCTGCGCGAGGTCATCGGCGTGCTGCGCCACGCGGGGCCGGGCGGCGACGACGACCCGGTCCCCGACCGGCCGCAGCCCACGCTGGCCGACCTGCCCACGCTGGTCGAGGAGTGCCGCCACGCGGGCATGGACGTCCGGCTCGACCTGCGCGCCGGCGGCGACGCGCCGGAAGGGCTCGGCCGCAACGTCTACCGCATCGTCCAGGAGGCGCTCACCAACGCGCGCAAGCACGCGGGCGGGGCGCCCGTGGCGGTCGCCGTCTCGGGCACGCGGGGCGAAGGGCTGTCGGCGGAGGTGCGCAATCCCGTGGGGGTGCGCCACGTCCCGTACATCCCGGGCGCCGGGGCCGGGCTCATCGGGCTGACCGAACGCGCCGAGCTGGCGGGCGGGCGGCTGGAGCACGGCGCGACGCAGGACGGCGACTTCGTGGTGCGCGCGTGGCTACCCTGGCCGGTGGAGACGACTCGGGAGGACGCATGATCAGGCTGCTGATCGTCGACGACGACGCGATGGTGCGGGCGGGGCTGTCGATGATCCTGGGCGGCGCCGACGACATCGTGATCGTGGCCGAGGCCGGCGACGGGTCCGAGGTGCCGCCGCTGGTGGCCGAGCACCGGCCCGACGTGGTGCTGATGGACATCCGCATGCCCGGCGTCGACGGGCTCACCGCCACCGAGGCGCTGCGCGGCACGTCCGCGCCGCCTGAGGTGGTGGTGCTGACCACGTTCCACGCCGACGCTCAGGTGCTGCGGGCGCTGCGGGCGGGGGCGGCGGGGTTCCTGCTGAAGGACATCGCGCCGGGCGACCTGGTGGAGGCCATCAGGAAGGTGGCCGCGGGCGAGCCGATCCTGTCGCCCGCGGTGACGCGGCAGCTCATCACGCACGTGTCCGACGGCGCCGCGGGAGACCGTACCTCGCGGGCGAGGAAGCTGCTCGGCCGGCTCAGCGAGCGGGAGCGCGAGGTGGCGCTGGCCGTGGGGCAGGGCAGGTCGAACGCCGAGATCGCGCGGGAGCTCTACATGAGCGTGCCCACGGTCAAGGCGCACGTCTCGCGCATCCTGTCCAAGCTCGACCTCAACAACCGGGTCCAGGTCGCGCTGCTGGTCTACGACGCCGGCACGTAGTCAGCGGGCCAGGAGCTCCTCGATGGTGGCCCGGTGCAGCACCAGGTCGTCGGGGTCGTCGGGTCGGGGCTGCTCGCCGAAGTGGATCCGGCGCTGCCACACCCTGGCCATGACGATGCCGTGCCGGAGCGCCGCGTACATCTCGTAGAAGTCCATGTCGCGAGGCTCGTACCCCGTGATTTCCCGATATTTCCTGCAAACGTCTTCGCTGCGCATGAAGTCGGGCATGCCAGGAAAGCCTGCGGAGACCGTGATGTCCTGGAAGAAGCGGTGGAGGAAGATCATCCAGGACAGGTCCAGCTCGGGCGGCCCCACGGCGGCCATCTCCCAGTCGAGCACCGCGACCGGGGTGAAGTCCCTGAACATCATGTTCCCGATCCTGGCGTCGCCCCAGCACAGCACGTCGGGTCCGGGCTTCCGCGGCCAGTGCGACTCGAGCCACCGGAAGGCCCGGTCCAGCACCGGGATCGGCCGCTCGCCGTGGGCCCACTCGTAGTAGCCGCGCTGCGCCTCGACGTGCGCGCGCAACCCGGCGGCCCCGAACGGGGCCAGCTCCGCAGGTGTGAACTCCGCCCGGTGCAGCGCCGCCAGGACCGCCACGCCGGCGTCCTGCAGCCTGCGCCGGTCCGCGGGCGCCGCGTCAAGCAGCCAGCTCCCGAACGTGTACGGCATCACGTCCGGAGGCACGTCGCCGTCCTCGCGCTCCATGACGAGGAACGGCGTGCCCAGGTGTTCCGGGTCCGGCTCGAACCAGAGGGCCCTGGGCGCTGGGATCCCAGCTTTCTGCCTGGCCAGGCGCATGATCTCGAACTGCGCCCCAAGATCGTACGAGGGGAACACGGGAACGGCTTCTACCGCAGGTGCGAGCCTGGCTACGCAGCGCGTTCGCCCTTCGTCCCAGGTCGCGGTGAAGAACAGGGTCTCGCTGGACATGCCGTTCTCGGCGGGCCTGGACACTTCGGACACCGAGGCGCTCGCGCCGACCCTCCCGCGCAGCCAGCGGGCCAGGCTGTCGCGCAGTTCCACCAGGTCACGGGTGGAGGTGCGGATCTCTTCTGTCATGGTCGGCCTCCTGGGTGAACACCCGTCCCGGCTCAGTCGTATATCCCCAACCAAGCGCTTGTCTAGAGAGAGGTGGCCGTTACGGTCAGGTACGCGGCAGCCGTACCCTTGTCTGAAAGGGCATGTCACGAAGGGACAAGTGGGATGAGTTCAGCGGGTGAAGGCCTGTCTCGCCCGCTTCCCGAGCAGGTGCGGCTCAATGTCGTCGATCTGGCGTCCCAGGTCCTCGGGACGATGCCCGCTGCCTCCATACCGCCGCCCCTTCGCGGGATAGCCAAGTTCGACCCCCGAAAACGCGCCAAACTCGGCAGCGCGCCCATCGCGGCGCAGCTCGAGAACGACAAGAAGTTCCGCGAGCTGGTGGCCGAATCGGTGGAGGCCGGCTGGCCCGAATTGGTGGCATCCCTGGCCGAGGGAAATGTCCCGCCGGCCGCCGACCCCGTGCTCGTGGCCGCGGCCGCCTACCTCACCCGTCCGCCCGGCTGGGCGGAGATGATCGAGGTCGCCCGTACGGACCTGGTGCAGTCGGCCGTGGCGGCCGAGGGGTCGGAGCGCGAGGAGGCCGTCACCCGGCTCCGCGAGCAGCTCGCCGCGCAGAAGACCGCCGCCAAGGAGGAGGCCGATCGGCTGCGCGAGCAGATCAGGGCGGCCCGGGCGGAAAATTCTGATTTGAGGCGCAAGCTCCACGACGCCCGCGAGCGGGCCAAGGGCGCGGTGCAGCGGGCCGACGAGATGGAGCACGCGGCGGAGGACGCCAGGTCGGCCGCCACGGCCGCGGGCACCGCGGGCGAGTCCGAGCTGCGGCGGCTGCGCGAGCGGCTGGCCGACGTGGAGAAGCAGCTGGAGGCCTCGCGCCGGGCCGCCCGCGAGGGCAGGAGCATCGAGGACGCCCGCATCCGGGTGCTGCTCGACGCGCTGCAGGACGCCTCGGCCGGGCTGCGCAGGGAGCTCGCCCTGCCCACGATGATCAGTCGGCCCGCCGACTCGGTCGCCGCGGTCACCGGCGAGCGGCCCGGCGTCCGGGGGGTGCCCGCGCGGGCGCTGGCCGACGACGATCCGCAGCTCCTCGACCAGCTCCTGGCCCTGCCGCAGGTCCACCTGATCATCGACGGCTACAACGTGACCAAGACCGGCTACGGCACGCTCACCCTCGCCGACCAGCGCACCCGGCTCATGACCGGGCTCGGCGGGCTGGTGGCGCAGACCAGGGTCGAGGTCACCGTCGTGTTCGACGGGGCCGAGCTGAACTCCCCGGTGCAGGTCGTGGCGCCGCGCGGGGTGCGGGTGCTGTTCAGCCAGCCGGGGGAGATCGCCGACGATCTGATCCGCCAGCTCGTACGCGCCGAGCCGCCCGGCCGGGCCATGGCCGTGGTGTCGTCGGACCGCGAGGTGGCCGAGTCCGTCAGGCGGATGGGAGCCAGACCCGTTCCGTCTGGCTTGCTGCTGCGCAGGCTGGGCCGGGCCTAGATTACCTGCACCCCTTACGGGCGGATTTGCCGCGCTGTGCCAGGGATATTACGAATTGGGTGGATAGCGTGTGACCTCACCCGCCACTTCTGTACTATTCGCCCCAGATATCATCCCTGGGAGGCGACACAGTGAGGTTTGGCAGGGTGCCGGTGGCCGCGGGTCTCGCGTTCGGGCTGGTCCTGTCCCCCATGGGAGCCGCCGTCGCCGATCCCCGGCCGACCCTCGGACAGGCCAAGGCCAAGCTCGACAAGCTCAACGACAAGGCCGACAAGGTCGTCGACCGCTTCAACACGGCCACCGAGCGGTACAAGGCCGCCAAGGGCGCCTACACCAAGCTGAACGACCGCTACAAGACCAAGCTGGCGACGGTCGCGGACCTGCGCGCCCAGGTGATCGGCATGGCCGTCGACAGCTACAAGCTCGGCACCGACGTGACCTCCCTGCCCGGCCTGGTGAGTGCGGACCGCCCCGACGACTTCCTGATGAGCCTGGCGCTGGCCGGGCAGCTCTCGCGGGAGCGGGCGGAGAAGCTGGCCGCGTTCGACCGGGAGAACCGCGGGCTGAAGGTCGAACGCGACAAGGCGGAGGAGGCTTTGGAGGCGGCCGACCGGGAACGGGACGGGGTCGAGAAGGAGCGTTCGGAGATCATGAAGCTGATCTCCGAGCAGAAGAAGCTCCTGAAGAAGCTGGGCGCCTACAACCCCGGCAACCCGAACAGCGTCGGCATCCAGTACACGGGCCCGGCCTCGGGCAACGCCGCCGCCGTCCTGCGCTTCGCCTTCGCCCAGGTGGGCAAGCCGTACGTGTTCGGCGGGACGGGCCCGGGCGGCTGGGACTGCTCCGGCCTGACCCAGGCGTCGTGGCGCGCCGCGGGCGTGTCGCTGCCGCGCACGACCTGGCAGCAGTGGGCCTGGGGCGCGAGCCGCAAGGTCTCACTGAGCGCCCTCCAGCCGGGGGACCTCATCTTCAGCTCGAGCCTGGGTCACGTCAGTATCTACGCCGGCGACGGGAAAATCGTTCACGCGCCGCAGACGGGCGACGTGGTCAAGGTCGTCAAACTCTCGTCGTACGGCGGCCGCCTCGTGGGCGCCATCCGCCCGTAGCTACGACGCCGAATCGTTGATCGCATCAACCGAACGAGGTTCGGTTGATGAGTGATGGGAACGATCCAGCACGCCTGACGAGCCACAACAAGTGTGACAAACACGACATTTGGGGCCTGACAAACGGGCGCGAAATCAAATGTGAGCAGCGTCACATTTCGATAACGGAACCTGGTGTTCCAGCAGGGATTTCCCTCCTTACTGACTCCACTATCTGATCTTTACAGGCGGTGTCCCGCTTTGCCGATCCTTGACCCTTCGGCGTAGCTTCTGGCGACGTCGCGGTGAACAAGCCATGTCCCCCGCGAACCCGCACCGGTCTCTCCCGGTGTGAGACAGATAAAGATCCGCTGGTCAACCGCCCAAATGTCCCCATATCAACACGTTGGTCGGGACGGTTGGCCTGCCGAATCCGTGCAGCCAGGAGGCACGGAGCCGGGGACCCAGCGATCCCAGTTCCCCAGGGATCAGGGGGTGAATCGGCGCGCACATCGCGCCGTAGGGCGACTTCCAGGCCCGAATCCGTCAGCTAACCCGGTAGGCATTCGTGGAAGAGTCAAGGAGAAATCCTGTCTACCTCCCTGCATAACCCCCGTCTGTCCCGCATTGCCCTGAGTGGCGTAGCGCTCACGATGACCGTGACGGCCGGAGGTGCGATCCTCCATGCCCCAACGGCTCAGGCTGCCACGACCGATTCGGCTTCGACGACCAAGGCGGCCGCAACCGCCGGAACCTCGAAGACGACCTCGGCCGCGGCGCTGAGGGCGGCCAAGGTCGCCCGTCAGAAGGCGAAGGCCCGCAAGGCGGTCTCCGTGGCCAAGAACCAGGTCGGTGACCCGTACCGGTACGGAGGCACAGGCCCCGGTTCGTTCGACTGCTCCGGCCTCGTCCAGTACGCCTGGAAGAAGGCCGGGGTGAAGCTCCCACGCGTGGCGGCCAGCCAGTTCGCCCGCAGCAAGAACAAGGTCTCGTGGCGGAACCTCCGGCCCGGCGACCTGATGTTCTTCAGGGGGCTCGGCCACGTGGGCATGTACGTCGGCAAGGGCAAGATGGTCCACTCGCCTCGGACAGGCGAACGGGTACGCATCGACAAGCTGAGTGGATGGCGGCGGGCGTCGTTCGTCGGCGCTGTCCGTCCCGGCATGTGAAGAAGCCCCGCCCGGCTCCTCCGGGCGGGGCTCTCCCATTGTTGCTTTCATTTTTTACGGCGGAGCACGGGCGGCGCCACCCGCCGCACCTGGCTGAGGGCCTCCAGGGAGACGCCCGCTGACCCGCACAACGCACCCACCGCAACGGCACCCCCTCAAAACAGCCACCCCACCCCACCCACCCACCCCACCCGCCTCACGGCTTCCCGCGCCACGGCTCACGGCCCCACGACCCTCGGTCCAATGACCCTCGGCTCGCGGGCCAGGCTCCCCGTTCGATGGCGCGCGGTGTGCGGTCCTCTGGCGCGCAGCCACCGCATGCGGTGCGGGTGGGCGGTTCTCAAGGGCGCGCGGTTCTCAAGGGGGTGCGGAGTGGCCGGTCAAGGGCCGGCGGGCGGCTACGATCGGGCATCGTGTCAGGGCAGGTGAATCGGCGGGCCGCGATCGTCTCCGTCCTGCTTCTCGCCGTCACCCCCGCCAGCGCCCCCACCCCCGATTCCCCCATCCTTCCCGCCGAAGTCCGCGGCCTGTGGGGTGACGGCGAGGTCGTGGTCCGTGGGGCGCGGTCCGTGGTCGTCGGCCGGCACATCACCCCCGCCGAGCTCGGCGACATCGCGCGGAGGGCTGATCGGGCGGGGCAGCGGGTGTCGGCGGTGCTCGGAAGGTCAGTACGACCGCTCGTAGTCGTTCCCTCGTCCGCCGCCGAGGCGGCCGGGCTGGCCGGGGTGGGGCGGGTCGACGGGCTGGCGGCGGTGGCCGATCGCGGGCGCGTGATCATCGTTCCCGAGTTCTTCGCCAGGCTGAACTCCACCGGCAAGGACGTCGTACTCGCCCACGAGCTCACCCACGTCGTCGCCGGCACCGACCGCCTGCCCCCATGGCTCTATGAGGGGTTCGCCGACTACGTCGGCTATCGCGACTCCGGACTCCCCGTGAGGACCGCGGCCGCCGAGCTCGCCGCCGAGGTGCGGGCCGGGAGGCTGCCGAGGGAATTGCCCGGACCTGCGGCTTTCGCGGCTGACGGGCGGGACCCCGTCCGGCTCGCCCGGGCGTACCAGGAGGCTTGGCTGGCGTGTCGCTTCCTGGCTGACCGGTTCGGTGAGGGGACGCTGGTGAGGCTCTACCGTGACGCCCGCGCGGGCGGCGTAGACCGAGCACTCGCCGCGCTCGGCCTCTCCGCGGCCACGCTGACGGCACGGTGGCGCGACTACGTGCGAGACCGGCTCGCGTGAGGGGGAGGCAGATGAGCGAACGGCGGAACGTGGACGACGCGTCGCAAGAGGCGTCGAAGGAGGGTGAGGAGGCCGGAGGCGCCACGGCTCTGAGTGGCGAGGCGCGCGGTCACGGTGAGAGCGCGTCAATGAAGAGGGAGAGCGCCGGCCCGATGCCGGGAGGTGGCCCGTCCGTGAAGGGGGAGGGCGTCGGCCCGACGTCCGGGGGTGGCGCGTCCGTGAAAGGGGAGAGCGCGGGCTCGGTGGCCGGTGGCGGGGTGTTCGTGAAGGGGGAGAGCGGGGGCGGAAGACGGGGGCAGAGTGAGGGTGTGTCCGTGAACGGGGGAGGGCCGCCGGAGTCCGACGGCGAGCGCCGGCTGAGGCGGCAGGCGGCGGTGGCGGCCGTGCTGCTCGGCCTGGTGATCGCGGCCGTGGCCGCCTTCAGCACCCCCTGGCACCTCCTGACCTCCGGACCGCCCGACCCGGCCCGCGACTTCACCGCCGCGCAGATCGCCAGGTCCGAGGCGTTCGACGCGGCCAGCACCCTGCCCGCCTACCTCTCGCTGGCCCTCACGCTGATCATCGCCGGGCTGCTCGTCGCCACGCCGTTCGGCGTGAAGCTGGTGGCGTGGCTCAAAGGCCCCTGGTGGCTCCGCGTGGTGCTGGGCGTCGTGGTCATCACCCTCTTCACCCAGCTGATCAAGCTGCCGATCGCCATGTGGGGCGAGACGCTGCTGCGCGGTTACGGCCTGTCCATCCAGACCTGGGGGTCCTGGGCAAGCGACCGGCTCAAGAACATAGGCGTCGACGCGTTCATGCTCAGCCTGATGCTGCTGGTGCTCGTGGCGCTGGCCCGCAGGTTCAGGCGGTGGTGGATCCCGGCCGCCGTGGGCGCGTTCGCGCTGACGGTGCTGGCGTCGTTCGTCTACCCGGTGGTGTTCGAGCCGCTGTTCAACGACTTCACGACCATGCAGCAGGGCCAGCTCCGCACCGAGCTCCTGGACATGGCCAAGCGGGACGGCGTGCCGGTCGAGGACGTGCTGGTCGCCGACGCCTCCCGCAGGACGACGGCGCTGAACGCCTATGTGTCCGGGTTCGGCGCCACGCGCCGCATCGTCGTCTACGACACGCTGCTCAAGGCCCCGAAGGCCGAGGTCGAGCTGGTCGTGGCGCACGAGCTGGGCCACGCCAAGACCGACGACGTGCTCTACGGCACGTTCATCGGCGCCCTGGGCGCCGCGCTGGGCGCGATCCTGCTGTCCTGGGTGTTCGGCCTGGTACGCCGCCGCACCGGCGTCACAGGCCTGGGCGATCCGCGCGCGGTCGGCGCGGTCATAGGCCTGATGACCTTCGGCTCACTGCTCATGAGTCCCGCCGAGAACCTGATCAGCCGCCACATCGAGGCCAGGGCCGACCTGCACGCGCTGGACCTCACGCACGATCCGGCCACGTTCATAGCGATGCAGAAACGCCTGGCAGTCACCAATATTTCCGACTTGTCGCCGGATGCGGTGGAATATGTGCTCTATGCGTCCCATCCTTCCAGCCCCGAGCGCATCGCGATGGCCCGTGCATGGGCCAAGCTGAACGGCGTCCCCGTGAAGTGACACGTGAAGTGACACGTGCGGCGACCCGCGCGGCGACCCGTGCGGTGACAAGCGCGGCGGCAGGAGCGACGCCGGGTGCGGGGCCCAAGGTGCTCGTCGTCACGAACGACTTCCCGCCCAGGCCGGGCGGCATCCAGTCGTTCGTGCACGGCCTCGCGCTGCGCACGCCGGGCGTGGTCGTCTACGCGCCCGCCTGGCCGGGCTGCGAGGAGTTCGACGAGCTCCAGCCGTTCCCGATCGTGCGGCATCCGACGCGGCTCATGCTCCCGACGCCGGCCGTCGCCCGCAGGGCGGCGAGGCTGGTGGCCGAGCACGGCGCGCAGACCGTGGTGTTCGGGGCGGCGGCGCCGCTCGGGCTGCTCGCCCCTCGCCTGCGCCGGGCGGGCGCGCGGCGCGTGGTGATGCTCACCCACGGCCACGAGGCGTCGTGGGCGAGCGCGCCGGGCTTCCGCGCCGTGCTGCGCAGGATCGGCGAGCACGCCGACGTGGTGACGTACCTGGGCGAGTACACGCGCGGCCGCCTGGTCGCCGCCGTCCCGCCGGGCAAGCTCGTACGGCTGGCGCCCGGCGTGGACGTCGGCCAGTTCCGGCCCGACGCGCCCAAGGCGGAGCTGGGCCTGGACGGCAGGCCGGTGGTCGTGTGCGTGTCGCGGCTGGTGCCGAGGAAGGGCCAGGACCAGCTCATCAGGGCCTGGCCCCGGGTGCTGCGCTCGGTGCCGGAGGCGGTGCTGCTGCTGGTCGGCGGCGGCCCCCACCGCAGGACGCTGGAACGCCTGGCGGCGGGGCGGGAGTCGATCAGGTTCACCGGCACGGTGCCGGCCGCGAGCCTGCCCGGTTACTACGCCGCCGCCGACGTGTTCGCGATGCCGTGCCGTACCCGGTGGAAGGGGGTGGACGTGGAGGGGCTCGGGATCGTGTTCCTCGAGGCGTCCGCCACCGGGCTGCCGGTGGTGGCGGGCGCGTCCGGCGGCGCGCCCGACGCCGTGCGGCCCGGCGAGACGGGGCTGGTCGTGGACGGCGAGGACCCGGGCGAGGTGGCCCAGGCGATCGTCGAGCTGCTGACCGACCCCGACAAGGCCCGCAAGATGGGCGCGGGCGGCCGTGACTGGATCGCCCGCGACTGGGCGTGGGAGCACGTGGCCGCCCGCTTCCGCAATCTCCTCTAGCCCCCTCTAACCCTTCGTGGCCCCCAGCGTCAGACCGGCGACGAACTGCTTGTGCAGGAGCTGGAAGACGATCAGCGTGGGCAGCGCCACCAGCACCGACCCGGCGGCCAGCAGATTGTAGTCGGTGAAGAACTGGCCGCGCAGGTTGTTCAGCGCGGAGGTGACCGGCAGCTTGTCGCCCGACGACATCAGCACCAGCGCCCACAGGAAGTCGTTGTACATCCAGGTGAACTGCAGCGTGGACAGCGCCGCCAGCACCGGACGGCACAGCGGCAGCGTCAGCCGCCAGTACCGCTTCCACACCGAGGCCCCGTCCACCAGCGCCGCCTCGGTGATCTCCTCGGGGATCGTGCGCATGAAGTTCGCCATGACGAACACGCAGAAGCCGAACTGGAACGCCACGTGGACGAGGATCAGCCCCAGGTAGGAGTCGTAGAGCGACTGCGAGTCCGACAGCCACGCGGGCAGCGGGACGAGGGTGTAGAGGGTGTAGAGCGGGGTGATGAGGACCTGCGGCGGCAGCAGGTTCCCGGCGGTGAACACGATCAGCAGCGCCCTGCGCCCGGGAATGCGCAGCCGCGCGATGGCGAAGGCCGTGAACGACGCCATGAACAACGTGATCAGCACGCCGGGCACGACGATGATCAACGTGTTGAGGTAGTAGTGGGGCAGCTCGGCCTGGGACCACGCCTGCCCGTAGTAGCCGAGCGTGAGGTGCTCGGGCAGCGAGAAGTAGCCCAGGCGGGCGGTCTCCTCGTACGGGCGCAGCGACGCGTAGACGGCCAGCGCGAGCGGCAGCAGCCACCCGAGGGCCACCAGCGTCAGGAAGGCGTGCAGCAGGATCCGCAGCGGCCGCACCGGACGCCGGGACGGCGCGCGCCGCTCCTGGGCCGGGGGAGCGGCGGGCGGGGCCGTGAGCGTCATCGTTCCTCCCTGAACATCTGCGACAGGTAGGTGACGATGAACCCCAGCGAGATCACCAGCAGGATCACCGCGATCGCCGAGCCGAACCCGATCCTGCTGGCCTCGCCCACGATGTTCTCGGTGACGAGCACGGACAGCAGCTCCAGCCCGTTCCTGCCCTTGTTGATGGCGTAGACGATGTCGAAGGCCCGCAGCGCCTCGATCACCGTGATGACCAGCACGATCACGTTGACCGGCCGCAGCGTCGGGAACACCACGCGGAAGAACGCCTGCCGCTCGTCGGCCCCGTCGATGGCCGCCGCCTCCTTCAGCGCCGGATCGACCGCCTTCAGGCCGGCCAGGTAGATGATCATGACGTAGCCGACGTGCCGCCACCCGGCCGCGACCATGACGACCCAGATGTTGATCGAGCTGTCGCCCAGCCAGTCCACGGTCAGCCCGGTCACCGCGTTCAGCACGCCGTAGTCGGAGGAGTAGACGAGCTGCGCGATGAAGCCCACGACGGCCAGCGACAGCACGACCGGCATGTAGAGCGCGCTCTGGTAGACGCGCGACAGCCGCAGCCGCCGGTCCAGCAGCACCGCGCAGAACAGCCCGAACGGCGTCGCGACCAGCCCGAGGAAGCCCAGCCACAGCAGGTTGTTGCGGACGGCCGACCAGAACGGCGGATATTCGGCCGCCAGGTCGTGGTAGTTCTGCCCGCCCACCCACTCGATCGGCCCGATGCCGTTCCAGTCGGTGGCGGAGAGCCCGACGGAGGCCAGCGTGGGCCCCCAGATGAGGCCCACGTTGACGACGATGGCCATCCCCAGCCCGATGACCAGGATGGTCACGTCGCGGGCGGAGTAGCGGCGGGTTTTGACTGCCATCAGCGGAAGATGTTGGCCTTCTGCTTCTCGATGCTCACCAGCAGGGAGTCGATCTCGCCGGGTTTGCTCACGAACGACTGCAGCGACGGGATCATCACGGTGGAGGCGAAGTCCGGCCGCGTGTCGCGGTCGAGGAACTGCGCGATGTGGGTGGCCTTGGACACCAGCTCGGCGCCGCGCTTCTGCAGGGCGCTGTAGCCGGAGGTGTCGGCCTTGGAGCTGGCGGCCAGCGTGCCCGGGTCCAGCTTCGTGGCGATGTTCTGCGAGGAGGCCTGGGCGAGTTGTTTGAGCAGCGCCTTGGCGCCGTCCACGTTCTTGGCCTTGGCGGAGATCATGTAGCCGTCGATGGGCGCGTCGATCGAGTCGGTCCCGTACGCCGGGTTGATCTCGGGGAAGGTGAAGAAGTCGAGGTCCGCGCGGTCGGCCTCGGGGAACTGCTGGGCGACGAACATCCCCAGGAGGTACATCCCGGTCTTCTTCTGCGCCAGCGACTGGCCGGCCTCCTGCCAGGTGCGGCCGAGCGCGGCCGGCTGGTGGTACTCCATCAGCCCCCGCCAGGTGTCGAAGACCTGCTTGACCTTCGGGTCGGTCCACGACTCCTTGCCCGCCATGAGCGAGACGTGGAAGTCGTAGCCGTTGATCCGCATGTTGAGAATGTCGAACGTGCCCATCGCCGGCCAGCCGTCCTTGTCGGCGAACGCGATCGGGATGAGCCCGTCGGCCTTCATCTTCCTGGCCAGCGCGGTGAACTCGTCCAGCGTGGCCGGCGGCTGGTACCCCTTCTCCTGCCAGACGCTCTTGCGGTAGAAGACCGCCCAGGGGTAGTACGTGGCCGGCACGAAGTACTGCTTGCCGTCGGTCCCGGTCGACTGGTCCTTGAACGCCTGCGTGTAGTCGCCGCCGATCTCCCGCCATACGTCCGAGACGTCGGTCGCCAGCCCCTGCGCGGCGAAGAACTGCATCCGGTAGCCCGCGAACCAGGTGAACACGTCGTCGGGCGTGCCGCGCAGGTAGCGGTTGATGTTCTCCTGGAACGTGTTGTGGTCCACCGTGTTGATCTTGACCGTGGCCTGCGTGAAGGCCTTGACCTGGGTATCCAGGGACTTCTTCGGGATCTCGTCGGAGGCGTTGGAGCCGATCGTGACCGTCCCCAGGTTGCCGGCGGTCTTGCCGCCGGCGGGGGCCGGGGTGTCGGTGGAGCCGCAGCCGACGAGGGCGGCCGGCACGCCGAGCGCGGCGGCTCCGAGCAGGAGATGGCGACGGGAGATCGGCAGACGTTGGTCCATGATGGGTTCCTCCTAGCCGGACCCTTCAAATCCCCCCGACTTCACTCACCTTCATTCAGCGAAAACCCAACATTTCCAACTGTCAACGCACATTTCTATGACCTTGCCCAGCGGCCACGCCGTGTCATGATGCGATCGAACCGGTGTCGGAACCTGTCGGGATCTGGTGATGCGATGCTCGCCCAGCAGCGTCAGCAGGCGATTCTGGAGCTCGTCAGGCAGAACGGCGGCGTCCGCGTGGTCGAGCTGGTGCGCGCGTTCGGCGTCTCCGACATCACCATCCGCCGCGACCTGGAGCTGCTGGCCGGGCGCGGCCTGCTGGCCAAGGTGCACGGCGGCGCCACCAGCGTCGGCTCCACGGACGAGCCGGGCTTCGCGGTCAAATCGGTGCGCCAGGAGGGGGAGAAGCGGGCCATCGCCCGCCGCGCCGCCGCCCTCGTGCGGCCCGGCGCCACCGTGGCGCTCTCGGCCGGCACCACCACGTGGACGCTCGCCCGCCGCCTGGCCGCCGTCCCGGCCCTGACCGTCGTGACGAACTCGGTGCGCGTCGCCGAGGTCTTCCGCCACGCCGGCAGGGGCGACCAGACGGTCGTGCTCACCGGCGGCGTGCGCACCCCGTCGGACGCGCTGGTCGGCCCGGTGGCGGTGGCCGCGATCCACCGGCTCAACGTGGACCTGCTGTTCCTCGGCGTGCACGGCATGACCGTCAGGGCCGGCTTCACCACCCCGAACATGATGGAGGCGGAGACCGACCGCGCCCTCGTGGAGGCGGCTAGCAGGCTCGTCGTGCCCGCCGACCACACCAAGTGGGGCACGGTCGGCATCAGCACCATCGCCGAGCTGCGCGAGGCGGACGTGCTCGTCAGCGACTCAGGCCTGCCGCAGCCGGCCAGGGAGGAGCTGGCCGGGCACGTGGGCGAGCTCCTCATCGCCGAGGCGCCCGGCCCCGCGTGACCACGACGGCCCCTGAGCCGTCAGTGTTTCCCGTCGTAGAGCCCGTCGATCTCCTTGGTGAAGTCGCGCATGACGAGGTTGCGCTTGACCTTGAGCGTGGGCGTCAGGTGCCCGCTGTCCTCGGTGATGTCCCGGTCCAGGATCGTGAACTTCTTGATCTGCTCGGCCTTCGACACCAGCAGGTTGGCCCGGTCCACCGCCTCCTGGACCTGCGCCAGCACCGCCGGGTCCGTGCGCAACTCGGCGGCGGAGGCCCCGTCGGGCAGGGCCTCGGGGTCGAGGGTGATCAGGGCGGCGACGAAGGGCCGGCCGTCACCGACGATCATGGCCTGGGAGACCAGCGGGTGGGCGCGCAGCGCGTCCTCCAGCGGCCCGGGGGCGACGTTCTTGCCCGCCGCCGTCACCAGGATCTCCTTCTTTCGGCCCGTGATCCGCAGGTAGCCGTCGGCGTCCAGCTCGCCGATGTCGCCCGTGTGGAACCAGCCCTCGGCGTCGATCACCTCGGCGGTGGCCTCGTCGTTCTTCCAGTAGCCCGGGAAGACGTTCCGGCCCCTGGCCAGGATCTCCCCGTCGTCGTCGATGCGCAGGCTCACGCCGGGCAGCGGCTTGCCGACGGTGCCGATCTTGTTGCCGTACGGCATGTTGACCGTGCACGGCCCCGTGGTCTCCGTCAGGCCGTAGCCCTCGAAGACCTCGATGCCGACGCCCTTGAAGAAGTGGCCGAGCCGCTCGCCCAGCGCGCCGCCGCCGGAGACGGCGGCCGACAGGCGGCCGCCCGTGGCCGCGCGGAGCTTGGTGTACACCAGCCGGTCGAACACCAGGTGCTTCAGCCGGAGCCCGAGCGGCGCGCCGGCGGCGGAGGCGCGGCTCGAGGCCATCGCCACGTCCACGGCGCTGGCGAAGATCTTGCCCTTGCCGCCCGAGATGGCCTTCTGCTCGGCGCCGTTGTAGACCTTCTCGAACACGCGGGGCACGCCCAGCAGGAACGTGGGCTTGAAGTCCTGCAGGTCGGGGGCGACGTTCTTCATGTTGGGGGTGTGCGCGATGACCGCGCCCGCCTCGATCAGCACCACCTGGATGATCCGGGCGAGGATGTGCGCCAGCGGCAGGAACAGCAGGGCCGCCGGGTCCTTGGTGGCGAACAGCGGCTCCAGCGGCCCGCGCAGCACGTTGCGGGCGGTGAAGAGCAGGTTGTCGTGGGCGATGCGGCAGCCCTTGGGCCGTCCGGTGGTGCCCGAGGTGTAGACGACCGTGGCGAGGTCGGCGATGCCCACCTGCTCGCGCCGCCGATCCACGTCCGCGTCGGAGACGTCACCCGCCTCCAGGGCGCCGTCGACCCGCCAGACCGGCTTCAGCTCGGGCGCGGCCTCCCTGACGGTCTCCTCGTGCTCGTCCAGCTCGACGAACACCGCCTTCGCCTCGCTGTCGGTCAGGATCCACCTGACCTGCTCGACCGAGGACGTCTCGTAGATCGGTACGGTGACCGCCCCGACCGTCCAGATGGCGTAGTCGACCAGCGTCCACTCGTAACGGGTGCGCGACATCAGCGCGACCCGGTCGCCGTGCGAGATCCCCGCCGCGATCAGCCCCTTGGCCACCTCGACCACCTGGTCGCGGAACTCGGAGGCGGTGACCACGGGCCAGCCGGAGTCCGTCTTGCGGCGCATGATCACGGCGCCCGGCTCCTGCTCGGCCCGCTTGAACACGGTGTCGGACAGGCCTGCGGAGGCAGGCACATCGACCAGGACGGGAACGCTGTACTCGCGCAACGGATCATCTCCTCTTCGGGGACCGCCTGGACGTTACCGCGTCAAGTTACGGGCGGGTAGTGTCACAGCTCACGCTAGCAGCCACCCTCAGTAGGATTTGCCCATGAGGGTCCATGTCGTCAGCGATGTCCATGGCAGGGTCGACGCGCTGGCCAGGGCGGGCGACGGGGCGGACGCGCTGGTCTGCCTGGGCGACCTGATCCTTTTCGTCGACTACGACGACCACGCGCAGGGCATCTTCCCCACCCTGTTCGGCGCCGAGCGGGCCGCCGAGTTCATCGCGCTGCGCACGGCCAAGCGGTTCGACGAGGCCAGGGCCATGTCCGCGCGCCTGTGGGCGACGCTCGACGGCGACCCGCGCGAGCACATCGAACGCCACGTGCGCTCCCAGTACGAGCTCCTCTTCGCCGCCATGCCCACCCCGGCCTACCTCACCTACGGCAACGTCGACCTGCCGCGCCTGTGGGGCGACTACCTCAGGCCCGGCCTCCAGGTGCTCGACGGGCAGGTGGCGGAGATCGGCGGCCTGCGGTTCGGGTTCGTGGGCGGCGGGCTCCAGACCCCCTACCGCACGCCGTACGAGATCAGCGACGAGGAGTACGCGGCCAAGGTCGAGGCGGTCGGGGAGGTGGACGTCCTGTGCTGCCACATCCCGCCGGCCGTGCCCGAGCTCCTCTACGACGTGGTGGCCAGGCGGTTCGAGCGCGGCAGCGAGGCCACCCTGGCGGCCATCGAGCGGACCCAGCCGCGCTACGCGCTCTTCGGCCACGTGCACAACCCGCTCTACGCGCGCACGCGCGTCGGGCGCACCGAATGCGTGAACGTGGGCCACTTCCGGGGGAGGGGTGTGCCTTTCGTCCTCGAATGGTGACCCGGCCTGCGGTGGGCCGCGCCGGGCGATCCACCGCAACGAGGGGATTCTGCATTACGGTGGTCGCATGGCTGATCGCACCACTTCGAGCACCACCATCAGCGCAGGCCGGCCCGAGGTCATGGCGGTCATCGCCGACTTCCCCTCGTACCCCGACTGGGCCGGGCAGGTCAAGAGCGCCGAGGTCCTCACCACCGACGGACAGGGCAGGCCGGAGACGGTGCGCTTCGTCCTCGACGCCGGGATGATCAGTGACACCTACACCCTCGGCTACACCTGGCAGGACGACCACGTGAGCTGGCAGGTGGTCGAGCCGGGCAAGATGGTCTCCGAGCTGCGGGGGAGTTACCTGCTCGCCGACACGGGCAGGGGCACGGACGTGACGTACGAGCTCACGGTCGATCTGAGCGTCCCCATGATCGGCATGATCAGGCGCAAGGCCGAGAAGGTGATCGTGGACACCGCGCTCAAGGGCCTCAAGAAGCGCGTCGAAGGCAGCTGAGTTGAGCCCGAGGGTCCTGCTCTTCACCGGAAAGGGCGGCGTCGGAAAGACCACGGCCGCCGCCGCGACGGCCACGCTCGCCGCCAGGCGCGGGCTCAAGACGCTGATCGTCTCGACCGACACCGCCCACTCGCTGGCCGACGCGCTCGACGTCGAGCCCGGCGAGATCGCGCCGGGCCTGCACCTCCACCAGGTGGACACGCAGAAGTCGCTGGAGCGCCACTGGGGCGAGCTGCAGCAGTACGCCAGGGGCGTGCTGAGCGAGCTGGGCCTCGACGAGATCACCTCCGAGGAGATCACCGTGCTGCCCGGCGCCGAGGAGGTCATCGCCCTCCTGGAGCTGCGCGAGCACGCCCGCGAGGGCCGCTGGGACGTGATCGTCGTCGACTGCGCGCCCACCGCCGAGACGCTGCGGCTGCTGGCCCTGCCCGAGGCGCTCGACTGGCACGTCAGCAAGCTGATGCCCGTCGGCCGCAGGCTCCTCAGGCTCGTCTCGCCGTTCGTGCGCAGCGTCGCCCACGTCAGCGCGCCCGGCGAGGAGGTCATGAGCGCGGGCGAGCGCCTGCACCGCGGCCTCATGGAGGTGCGCGAGCTGCTCACCGGCGACCACGCCTCCGTGCGGCTCGTGCTCACGCCCGAGTCCGTGGTGCTCGCCGAGGCCAGGCGCACCCTCACCTCGCTCAACCTGTACGGCTACCGCGTCGACGCCGTCATCGCCAACCGCGTCTTCCCCTCCGACGGCGCCGACGAGTGGCGCGCCCAGTGGGCGGCGGCGCAGTCCAGGCTGCTGGCCGAGGCGGAGCAGTCGTTCGCGCCGCTGCCCATCCACGTCATCCCCTACCTGCCCGCCGAGCCCGTCGGCAAGGACGCGCTGGCCGAGGTGGGCGAGGCGATGTACGCCGAGTCCGACCCGTTCGCCGCCCACGCCGTCGATCCGCCGCTGCGGATGGACGCCGACGAGCTGGTCCTGGCCCTGCCCGGCGCCGACCGCGGCGACGTCGACCTGGCCCGCAAGGGCGACGAGCTGATCGTGACGGCCGGGCCCTACCGCAGGATCCTGGCCCTGCCCGCGGCCCTGGCCCGCAGGAAGATCACCGGGGCCGCGCTCCGCGACGGCGTGCTGCGGGTAGGTTTCAGCCCGGGGAGCGAATCCGCGTCCTGAGGAGTTGAGGAGGATGAGCGACCCATACGTAGGGAGGGCGAGATGACCGAGAGCAACACCGGCAACGACAGAGACCCGATCGGGACCGTCGCCGACGAGGCACGCAAGCTGTTCGAGTCGATCCAGGGGCGGGCCACCCGCCAGGTCGGCAAGAGCGTGTTCAACTCGTTCACCGGCGGGGGTGCCCGCAGGGAGCGCGACGTGTGGGAAGAGGCGGTGTCCGAGCCCCACGACGAGTACATCTGCCGGGCCTGCCCGTGGTGCAGGGCCATCGCGGCCCAGCGCGAGTCGGGCGCCGACGTGACGGGGCACCTGATGGCCGCGGGCGGGGAGCTGTTCGCCGCGTTCCGCGGCGCGCTTGACTCGCTGAGCAGGCCCGCCCCCCGCGGGCCGAGCGAGGACACGCAGGACCGCCGCGCCAGCCGGCCGGAGGGCGGCGGCAACGTGGAACACATAGATCTGGGATAGGGAGAAAAGGGGCCAATGCTCACGATCGGTGTCGATATCGGCGGGACCAAGGTGGCCGCCGGTGTGGTCGACGACAAGGGCGTGATCGTCGAACACACACTCAGGCCCACCGCCGCCGACCGCCCCGACCTGGTGGCCGAGACGGTGGCCGATGTCGTTCGCGAGCTCAGCGCGGGCAGGCAGATCGAGGCCGTCGGGGTCGGCGCGGCGGGGTTCGTCGACGAGACCCGCTCGATGGTGCGCTTCGCCCCCAACCTCGCCTGGCGCGAGGAGCCGCTGCAGAAGAAGATCGGCGGCCTCGTCGGCCTGCCGGTCGTGGTCGAGAACGACGCCAACGCCATGGCGTGGGGCGAGAGCAGGTTCGGCGCCGGGCGCGGCCAGTCCTTCGTGGTCTGCATCACGCTCGGCACCGGCATCGGCGGCGGCCTGGTCGTCGACGGAGCCCTCTACCGCGGCCGCTGGGGCATGGGCGCCGAGTTCGGCCACATGCAGGTGCTCCCGGGCGGGCGCCAGTGCGGCTGCGGCAACGTCGGCTGCTGGGAGCAGTACGCCAGCGGCCAGGCCCTCGTCAAGGACGCCAGGGAGATCGCCGAGGACCACCCGGAGCAGGCGAAGATCCTCCTCGGCCTGGCCGGCGGCAAGATCGAGGGCGAGGAGATCACCGAGGCGGCCCGGCTGGGCGACGAGGCCTCGCTGGCCGCGTTCGCCAGCCTGGCCGAGTGGCTGGGCCAGGGCATGGCCGACCTGGCCTCCGTCCTCGACCCCGGCTGCTTCATCGTGGGCGGCGGCGTCTCGCGGGCCGCCGACCTGTTCATCGACCGGGCCCGGCAGGCCTTCGCCGAGAAGCTCACCGGCCGCGGGCACCGGCCGCTCGCCGAGATCCGGCTGGCCGAGCTGGGCGCCTCCGCGGGGGTGGTGGGCGCGGCCGACCTGGCCAGGCAGCGCTGACGATCAGGGTCGGCACCTACAACGTACGCGGGCTGCGCGACAGCGTGCCCGCGTTGGCCAGGGTCATCGCCGCCATGCGCGCCGACGTGCTGTGCCTGCAGGAGGCTCCCAAGGTCGTCCGCTGGCGGGCCAGGCGCGAGGCCCTGGCCGCCGCGGCGGGCCTGCGCGTGGCCACCCCCGGCCGGGTCGGCGGCGTGGCCGTGCT
Organism: Nonomuraea sp. NPDC052116; assembly: GCF_040680035.1. NCBI lineage: Bacteria > Bacillati > Actinomycetota > Actinomycetes > Streptosporangiales > Streptosporangiaceae > Nonomuraea > Nonomuraea sp. NPDC052116. Next base: position 82,666 of record NZ_JBFAWA010000016.1, read on the forward strand.
CACCGGCCCGCGCGTCGCCGTGCGGCACGCCGAGAGCCGCGCGCTGCGGGCCTTCACCGGGCTGGAACGGCGCGCGCTCGCGCTCGCCGTGGTGGAGATCGAGGGAGTCCGCCTGGCCGTCGGCTCGCTCCATCTCGACCTCAACGGCCCGGCCAGGGTGCACCACGCCGCCGAGGCCATGGCGCTGATGGAGCGCGCGGCCACCCGGTTCGGCGCGACGATCGTGCTCGGCGGCGACATCAACGAGCAGGCGCACCAGCCCGCCTGGCGCTACCTGGCCGGACGGCTGGCCGACTGCCACGCCGTGGCGCCGAAGGGCGACGGCCTGACGTTCACCGCGGCCCGGCCCTCCGTGCGCATCGACGGCGTGTTCGCGGCGCGCGAGGCGCGTGTCGTGTCGTGCGGGGGAGTGGACGCCCCGATCGCCGATCTGGCCGGGGCCAGTGACCATCTGCCTGTTGTCGCAGAGTTGCGAGTTGGGCACTAACGGGCAAGACCGGCCCCCCAGCCCGTAGCATTTGCTCATGACCCGTCGCCATCAGCGGCGTGCGCTCTCCTTCTTCTTGGCGACGTCCGTGGCCTTGACGCAGGTCACGCCCGCCGCGCATGCCGAACCCCGCCGCCCCGCCACCATGGAGGCGTGGCAGCAGTCGACAAGCGCGCGCCTGCAGGCCGACGGTTCACTGTCCGACGTGCTGGCCGTCTCCTCCAACGACGTGTGGGCGGTCGGCCAGCAGGAGATCTGGGACGTCTGGAAGAACCGCGGCACCATCCGCCACTGGAACGGCAGCGGCTGGTCCGAGGTCTCCATCCGCGACGCCACCGCCGCGGGCAACCTGCGCGGGCTGGCCGTCGCCGGGCCGTCCGACGTGTGGGCGGTCGGCGACGGGCACGACGGGCTGCCGTACCTGGCCCACGGCGACGTCAGCGGGTTCGACCGGATCAGGCCGCAGGGCGTCCCCGGTGACGACCGCCCCTACACGCCGATCCTGCGGGCGGGAGACTGGCTGGGCGGCGTGGACGCCAAGCCGGGGCGGGTCGTGGCGGTCGGCAGCCGCGACCAGCAGGGCCTCATCCTCACCGGCCAGGGCAACTCCTGGACCGCGCAGCAGACCAAGGAGAAGGGCGCGCTCTACGCGGTGGCCGGCGGGTTCGCCGTCGGCGACACCGGCTCCGAGCCGCTGATCGTGCACTACTCGGGCGGCTCGTGGAAGTCCATGCCGGTGCCCTCGATCCCCGGCGGCTACCTGCGTGACCTGCAGGTCGACAGCGCCAAGCGGGCGGTGGCCGTCGGCGGCGTCTACCGCGGGCCCGGCGAGGTCTCGCCGCTCGTGCTCACCTGGAACGGCAAGCGCTGGAGCGAGCAGCCGACGCCCGTCTCCGACGCCCGCCTCTACGGCGTGACCGGCGACGGCAAGGGCCGCTACTGGATCACCGGCTACGACCCGGCGCGGGCCGCCGAGCCGTTCATGCTGCGCTGCGAGAAGGGCGAGTGCGCGACCATCCGCGGCGGGGCCATGCGGGGTCGCAGCAGCGTACGCCTCCAGGCGGTGGCCTACCTGCCCGGCAAGGGCACGGTGTGGGCGGTCGGGCACGCGGTCGACACCCGCGACCGCTACACCGACGTGGTCGAGTCGTTCGCGCCCAAGACCACCACCGCGAAGTCCTAGCGGCGGGCCCTACAGCACGGCGCCGTCGTCCCAGCCGGAGTCGTTGGGCGGGCCGTCGCCCATACGCACCACCAGCGCCACGAACCCGCCGATGAACGCCGCCACGGCCGTGAACAGCGCCCAGCCCTCCATGTGCCAGCTCGCCATCGCGGCCACCAGGAGATAGGCGGGGCCGCCGAACAGCGCCACCCACGCCAGCTTGGTGGGCAGGTCGAGCTTGGGCAGCGGAGGCGGCGGGGGCGGCTCGAAGTGGCCCTCGTCCGCCTCCTCCTCGTCGTCCGCCGGGTCCTTGTACGGGTCCTCGTCGAGCTCGGGCTCCTCCGAGGGTTTCACCACTCGGCGGGTGGGCTCGGCGGGGACGTTCTCGCTGTCCGGCCATGGCTGGTCGGCCGAGTCGCGCTCGGCGGTGTCGTTGAAGGACGCGACGATCTGCCGCCAGACCTCGTCCTCGTCACTCTGGGGCGTCACCTAGATGGGCCTCTCCACAGCGATCGCGACTTCCCCCTGGGTGCGATCAGTCCCTCTGCAAGGGTACCGAGGCATGTGTCCGGATGAAGTCGAGGCTCCCGGCAAAGATCCTGTCGGCATCGTTGTCAAGCGTCGCAACATGGTAGCTATCGCTTAGCTCCTCGATCGTGGCCTGTGGGACCTTCGCACGGATGATCGCCACACTCGTCGGCTTGACCACATGGTCCTCCGTGCTGTGGAAGACCAGCAGTGGTTGCGTCACTTTAGCCAGGTCGGCCTGCACCAGCGACCACAGCGAGGGCAACGACGCCGCCGCCTTCACCGGGGTGCGGTCGTAGGCCAGCTCGGTCACGCCGGGTTTCTTGACGTCGTTGGCGACGCCGGGCACCGACGGCACGAACCACTTGAGCAGCGGAGCGAGCTTGAGCAGCGGCACGTCGTTCGTGATCGACGGGTTGACCGCGATCACGCCGGCGATCGCCGGGCCGTGCACCTCGGCGAGCCGCAGCGCCAGGCAGCCGCCCAGCGACAGCCCCGCCACGAACACGTCCGGGCAGCGCCCCTGGAGGTCCGCGAACGCCTTCTCGACCTCGGCGTACCAGTCCTCCCAGCGCGTCCTGTTCATCTCCTGCCACGTGGTGCCGTGCCCCGGCTGGCGGGGCAGCGAGACGCTCACCCCGTGTCCGGCCAGGAACTCCCCCCAGGGCCGCAGCGACTGTGGCGAGCCGGTGAACCCATGGCAGAGCAGCACACCGACCTGGCCTGCTCGATGGTGGTAGGGCTCCGCGCCTGGCATGAGCGGCATAACAGCTCCTCCATGCAGTTTCATTCCGGGCAGGTTCCTCCGGGAACGGCCCGATCGTCGCACGTTCCGGGGTGTTTGTGCGAGAGCTGGTGTAGGAGCATCGTGTTCAAGGTGGGAAGATGACTCTGCTCACACGTAACGCGCTGGAGAAGAGGTGCCGGAGTGTTCTACTGGGTGGTCAAGGCCATCTTGGGTCCGTTCCTCCTCACCATCTTCAGGCCGTGGACGGAGGGCTCGGAAAACGTGCCCAAACAGGGGCCCGCGATCCTGGCCGGCAACCACCTGTCGTTCGCCGACCACTTCTTCGGCCCGCTGCAGATCCGGCGCAAGGTCATCTCGCTCGGCAAGGCCGACTACTTCACCGGGCGCGGCATCAAGGGCTTCTTCACCCGGCTGTTCTTCAGCGGCGTCGGCACCGTGCCGATCGACCGCTCCGGCGGCAAGGCGAGCGAGGCGGCGCTCCGCACCGGCCTGCGCATCCTGCGCGAGGGCCACATCCTCGGCATCTACCCCGAGGGCACCCGCTCGCCCGACGGCCGCCTCTACAAGGGCAAGACCGGCGTGGCCAGGCTCGCCCTGGAGTCACGGGCGCCGGTCATCCCGTGGGCTGTGATCAACACGTACGAGATGATGCCGCCGGGGCGGCCGCTGCCCAAGTTCGGGATCCGGCCGGGCGTCAAGTTCGGCAAGCCGCTCGACTTCTCCCGCTACTACGGGATGGAGGACGACCGGCTGGTGCTGCGCGCCGTGACCGACGAGATCATGTACGCCCTGATGGAGCTGTCCGGGCAGGAATACGTCGACAAGTACGCCGCGAGCGCCAAGGTCGAGCTGGAGCGCGCCGCGCGCGCCGCCGCCGCCAAGGGGTGAGCTCACCCGGAGGCGCGTAAGACCGTCTCGGTCTTCTGCATGGCCGTGGTCATGGTGTGCAGCTCCTCGCGGCTGATCCGGTCGATCAGGTACGCGCGCACGACCTCCAGGTGGCCCGGCGCCACCCGTTCCAGGCAGCGCACGCCCGCGTCGGTGAGCACCGCCAGCACCCCGCGCTCGTCGCCGGGGCAGGTGGCGCGCTCCACCAGGCCCGCCTTCTCGAGCTGGGTGATCTGGTAGGTCAGCGCGCTCTTCGACACCACGACGCCCTTGGCGAGCTCGGTCATGCGCATCTGATGGCCCGGCGTGTCCGACAGCCGCGTCAGGATTTCGTACTGCGGATGCGTCAGCCCGGCCGCGGCCTTGAGCTGCTCCTCGATCCGCCGTTCGAGCAGGTGGGCGGTGGACAGGAAGGCGCGCCACGCCGCCATCTCCGTCGCGTCAAGCCATCGGGGGTCCGTCACCGGTTCAGTCTACTGTCGTTCAGATTTGAACAATCAATGCTAGGGTCGTTGTTCAAATCTGAACCACTCTTATAAGGAGATCGCATGATCGGCCAGGCGCGCCCCGTCGTCCTGCTGCTCGCGAGGATCGCCATCGGCGTGATCTTCCTCGTCCACGGCTACCAGAAGTTCGCGACCATGGGGATCGCGGGCACGACCAAGTTCTTCGAATCCGCGGGCATCCCGCTGGCCTCCGTGGCCGCTCCCGCCGTCGCCGTGCTGGAGGTGGCCGGCGGGCTCGCGCTGATCCTGGGCGCCGCGCTGCCGATCGCCGGCACGTTGCTGGCCCTCGACATGGTGGGCGCCATCGTGTTCGTGCACGGCGCGAGCGGGTTCAGCGCCGGCGAGGGCGGCTACGAGTTCGTCCTGGCGCTGGCCGCGGCCAGCCTGGCCGTCGGCTTCACGGGCGGGGGCGCGCTGGCCCTGGACAACGTCCTGGCCCGCCGCCGCCCCGCGTCGGCGCTCGCCTGACGGCTTCTTCCCCGGGACCCGGGACCCCGCGCCCGCGCGGGGTCCCGCCGCGTCTCAGGAGAGGTGGGCGCGGATCTGCGCGATGTGCTCGGGCGTCGTACGGCAGCACCCGCCGATCAGCGACGCGCCCGCCAGCTGCCACTCCTTGGCCGCCTGCCCGAACTCCACGGGGTCGGCCAGCCCCAGCCACCGGCGGTGCCCGGCGTCCCACGTCTCGCCCGAGTTGGGGTAGACCACCACGGGCAGCCCGCCCGCCAGGCACGAGATCAGCCCGGGGATGTGGCGCGGCGCGGTGCAGTTGGCCCCGACGGCCACCACCTGCGGGTTTCCGCCGAACAGCGCGGCCGCCTCGGTGATCGGCGTGCCGTCGTTGAGCCGCTCGCCGTCGCGGCAGGAGAAGCTCACCCACGCCTTCACCTCCGGCGTGCGGGCCAGCAGCCTGGCCAGCACCCGCGCCTCGGGATAGGACGGGATCGTCTCGCAGGCCAGCAGGTCGGCCCCGGCCGAGGCGAGGATCTCCCAGCGCGGCAGGTGCCAGTCGAACAGGCCGTCCTCGTCGAGGTCGTAGTCGCCGGTGTATTCGGCGCCGTTGGCCAGGAAGGCGCCGTACGGGCCGACCGAGGCCGCCACCAGCCCGTGCCCGGCCTCGTCGCGGGCCTGCGCGGCCAGCTCGACCGACAGCCTGATCAGCCGCTCGGCCGCCGCCACGTCCAGGCCGCGCCGGACGAACCCGGCGATCGTGGCCTGGTAGCTGGCGGTCGTGGCCACGTCGGCGCCCGCCGCGAAGTAGTCGGCGTGGGCGCGCCGGATCACCTCGGGCCGCTCCAGCAGCAGCCGCGCCGACCAGAGCTCGTCGCCGAGGTCGGCGCCGAGCCGTTCGAGCTGGGTGGACAGGCCGCCGTCCAGGACAAGTGCAGTCACCCCACCAGGGTACGAGCACGTGGGCGGGACCGTGGCCGCCTACCGGTGGCGTGAGCCCGCGCCCACCACCGGAGGGCGGCCGGGGAAGGCGCTGATCACGTGGTCGAGCAGGGCCGGCGTGTCTTCGGGGGAATCCACCGTGAAGTCCGCCACGCGGGCCAGCTCGTCGCCCGTCTCGGTGTTCGCCACCGCGACCCGGACGCCCATGAAGGCCGGGTCGCGCTCCTCCCTGCCGCGCAACGCGTCGAAGGCCCGGCCGTCGGACAGGTCGTCGCCGAAGTACCAGGCGCGGGTCAGCGTCTCGATCTCGCGGGCGACGACCGTGCCCTTGTCACGTTCGACGGGCGGCCTGAGCTCGACGACCATGCGTCCGTGCTGCTCCCGCAGCCCCAGCTCGGCCGCCTTGCGGGACGACCACCGCTCGACCGCGCCGCGCAGCGCCGGGGCCGAGCGGTAGTGCAGCGCCACGATCAGCGCCTTGTCCTCGATCAGGATCTCGCGCGGCAGGTCGCGGGCGGCCTCCTCGGCCACCCGCCGCATCACCGGGGCCCACGGCTCGGCCTCGGCGTCCGTGCGCACGCGGCCGTCCTCGACGGTCTGCATGCCGTACAGGCCGAACAGGCGCAGCTGGGGAGCGTCCGAGAAGCGGTCCCGCAGGTACGCGGCCGGGCGGGAGGACACGATCGCGACCTTGCTCACGAGCCTGGCCAGCACCTGCAGCCGTTCCAGCGCACCGGCCACGGGGAACACCGCGCCGGGGTCGCGCATGATCGGGGCGATGGTGCCGTCGTAGTCGAAGAAGAAGCCGGATCCGGCGCTCTCCGAGACGGTGGCGGACACTGCTTCGGCGAAGCGGAGCGGGGCGCGAGAGGTCGCCATGCTCAGTGACGATAGAACAGCGCGACCGGGTCGGACAGACGCCTTCCCGTGAATTTCCCGGCCCTTGCCCGCCACCCGCCGTTCATGATCACGACGCCTGGTCCGGGGCCGGGAGGGCCGCCAGGCGGGACAGCGCGCGCGGATCCAGCACGACCACCTCGCCGGCCCGGATCTCGATCATCCCCCGCCGCTCGAACCCGCGCAGGGCCCGGTTGACGCTCACCCTGGTCGCGCCGATCTCGGCCCCCAGGCCCGCCTGGCCCGCGTGGAGCGGCACCCGGCCGGTGGCGCAGCGCCGTACCAGCCAGGTGGCCACGCGGGAGGGTACGTCGCGCACCGCCGCGTCGGTGAGCCGCTCGTCGAGGTCCCGTACGGTGGCCGCCAGCGTGCGCAGCAGCCGCGCCGCGACGGACGGTTCGGCGGCGAGGAGCTCCAGCACCGCCGAGCGCGGCAGGTAGGCCACCTCCACCGCCGTCATGGCCGTCCGGGTCGCGCGGTGCGGGCCGTCCACGAGGAGCGCCGTCTTGTCGAACGCGACGGGCGCCTCCTCCACGGCCAGCACCACCTCCTTGCCCTCGGCGCTCACCCGCCCGGCCTTGACCCGCCCGTCGAGCAGCACGATCAGGTGCTCCGCCGGGTCGCCCTCGGTGCACAGCACCTGCCCGGCCGGGTAGGACCGCCGCCGCGACAGCGCCGCGAGCCCGCCCAGCCGCCCCTCGTCGAGCCCGCCGAACATCGGCAGGTCGGCCAGCCTGTACGTCATGTATCCCGATATACACCAGCCCGGTGCCCGGCGATGCTGAGCTCCGGCGTCGGAGCCCCTAGCGTGCGGGCATGGCGAGATACGTACTCCACCTGGCCTTCGACGACGACCCCCGCCGCCTCGCGGCGCGCCCCGCGCACCGGGAACACCTGCGGCGGCTCAAGGACCAGGGGCGGCTGGTGACCGCCGGGCCCTGGGCGGACGACTCGGGGGCGCTGCACGTGTACGAGGTGGCGGACGAGGCCGAGCTGCGCGACATCCTCCGGGAGGATCCGTACACGGCGGTGAACGGCTACGAGATCGTCCTCATGAAGCGGTGGACCCCGATCCTGTGACCCCGTTCTCCGGGGGCCCGGCCGGGCCCCCGGAGCAGGCTTACGAGCGCTTCCAGAAGGGTCCGCGGCGAGGGCCGCCGGAGGAGCCGCCCATGAGGGTGGTGAGGATCTCCACCGCCCGGTCGTGCAGGGCCTGGGCGTCGGCGCCCGGCTGCTCGGCGGCCTCCAGCTCGCGGGCCAGCGTCTCCAGCTCCGCGTTGCCCCCGAGGTACGCCGCCAGCGCCGCCAGCCGCGAGCCCAGGTCCGCCAGGTAGAGCAGGTCGGCCATGGGCAGCGCCTTCAGCCGGTCGAGCTCGGCCACCAGCTGCGGCCGGACCGAGTCCAGCGGGTGACCGGGACGCGGCGCGGACTTCGGCGCCCTGCCACTACGGGGGCCACCACGGGGGCCACTACGGGGCCCGCCCGGTGCGAAGGGGGCCGGCCTCGGAGGCCCGGCGAACCCTCCTCCGCCCCCCGCCGGCCCACCGGTCAGGAAGTCCGGTGACGCGTCGGCGGAACCGAGACCGGGGTCCGGCATCCGCATCCGCGGGGCGGCCGGCGGGGCGGCCATCACCGCCGCCTGCGCCATGAAGCCCATCATCGGCGGGTTCTGCGGCAGCTCCCACCCGCTCGGCGGCTCGACCGGCTGGATGACCCGGTGCTCCGGCCCTCCGTCGGCGACCTGCCTGGTGTCGACCGCCACGTACGCGGTGAAGCGGCACAGCACGCCGTACTCCAGCGACGTCCGCACGATCCGTTGCTCCAGGTCGTGCTCGCCCATGGCGTAGCGGTCCTCCAGCTCCCGCAGGTGCGCGCGGGCCCACACGGCCTGGATGGCCGGATTGTCCACCGTCACGCCCGTGACCTGCTCCTCCCACGGCCCTCCGGCCGCCAGGCCGCGCACGGTCAGCGAGGAGCCCTCGCGGTGGCGTCCGTACACGCGCAGCGGCACGCCCGGGAAGATCGACCCGAGATGGGTGACGGTGTCCGGCTCGAGCTCGAGCCCCTTGAGGGAGAGGTCGGTCACCAGGGGAGCGCCGATCCTGCGGTGGATCTGCTCCATGGCCGCGTCCAGCCGGTCCTCCGACTCGACCAGCTCGCACCGGCCCGCCCCGAGCCCGGCCAGGCGGCCGAGGAAGCCGGCGTTCACGGCGCGGTCGATGCCGACCGTGTGCACGCGCATCGCGGACAGGGCGCCGCCCGCCTGCTCCAGGATCTGGTCCTCGTTGCCCACCTGGCCGTCGGTGACCAGGACCACGACCCGTTCGCGTTCGTCGCGGCCGTCCAGCAGGGCGACGGCCCGGCGCAGCGGCTCCAGCAGTTCGGTGCCGCCGCGGGCGTCCACCCGCGCGAGGTGCTCGACGGCGCGGTAGCGGTTGCGGTCGGAGGCCTCCACCAGGCCCTCGAACGCCTCCTCCACCACCGAGTCGAACGTCAGCACCGCGAACCTGTCCTGGGCCGTCAGCGTGTCGACGATGCGGGCGGCGGCCCGCCTGGCGGCGACCATCTTCCAGCCGCCCATGCTGCCCGAACGGTCGAGCACCAGCACCAGGTCGCGCGGCGGGCGCGTGGACTGGAGCGGCGGAGGCACGACAGTGAGCGCGAAGGTGCCCCCTTGATCGGACCCGCTGTCGAGCTGCAGGGACGTGGACGCGTCGAACGACAGCCGCAGGATGAAGTCGCGGTCGAGCCGCTCGCCGGGGCGCAGGCGGACCGTGTGGCCCTCCTCCTCCACCACGTGCAGGCTGGAGGCCAGCTCGCGCAGCTCCAGCCCGGCCGCGTCCACGGTCGCGCTCAGCGACAGGCGGACCGGGTCGGGGAAGCCGGGCAGCAGGACGGGCGGGCTGATCCTGGACGCGTCCGGCACCGCGTCGGTGTCGGGCGCGACGCCGTCGCCCGCGGATGGGCCGTCGACGGGGTTGCCCGGGATGTAGCGCGGGGCCACGACCAGCGGGAAGCGGAACGTGGCCGCCCCGTCCTCGTACGGCAGGGGCTGGCTCATGGTCAGCCGGACCGAGACGCGCTCGCCGGGCAGGATGTTGCCGACCCGGATCGTGAACACGTCGGGCCGGTCCTCCTCGGCGATCGCCGCCCGCCTGCCCTCCCGCAACGCCTGGTCGTAGTCGGCCCTGGCCTGGGCGCGCTCCTTCAGCACACCCTCGATGACCCGGTCGTCGGCCTCCATCCGGAACCCGGTGACGGCCGCCCGGTCGGGCAGCGGGAAGACGTACGTGGCCTCCAGGGTGACGTCGAACGGATTCCTGAACCCCTGCGTCACCTCGACCCCGGCGATGAGGCCGGAGATATCGGCGTTCACGTCCACGCTCTCGAGCGGCAGGTTGCCGCGCTCGGTCCGCAGCGCACCGAACCCGGCGTCCGGCACCGGCAGGCACCGTGCGGGCTCCAGCGAAGTGATCTTCATATCAGCTCCCTTTCTTCGAGCACCGCGAGCAACGGCCTCGCTGCCGCCAGCACCGCCTGAACGTCCTCCTCGGACGGGACCCGGCCGGCGTCCAGCACCAGCCGCACCCTGTCCCCCAACCTGACCCCCACGACAACCGCCCCACCCGGCCGGTTCTCGGGCATGCCGTCCGGTGTACCGGGCGCGCTCGGGCTGCTGCGGGGCCCGGTCGGCTGACGGGCCGCCTCTGGAGCCCGCACGCTGCCCTTCCCCGGCCGCTCGGCCCAGAACCGCCCCCGCACCGACTCCCGATCGCGGCCCTGCCGATCACGCGCGGCTTCGGCCGTGCCGGGCGCCGCGTCACCCCGGGCCCGCACATCGTCACCGGCTCGCACATCGTCACCGGCCCCCGTCGCTCCGGGCTCGGCCGCTTCCTGCTCGGTCGCGCCGCGCTCAGGCACCCCGCGCTCGGCCGCGCCACTGCCCGGGCGGGCGTCGGCTGCCGGGTGCGCGCCGTCGGGTGCCTCGCTCGAGCCAGGGCCCACCCGGTCGCGCATGGCACCGGTCACGGGGGGAGCGTCCGCACCCGCGGCGGTCTCCAGCATGCGGTCCGTGGCGCCCGCCAGGGCCGCCTGGATCTGGGCGATCGAGTGCCCGGCGGCCTGCAGCCGTTTCACGGCCACGAGTTGCAGCAGGTGCCGCCGCCCGTACTGGGCGATGCGGCCGCGCCTGGTCAGCGGCGGGTCCACCAGTCCGATCGTCGTATACCACCTGATCAGCCGCTCGCCGGGCACATCGCGGACCCGGCCGTTGCCGGCGGATGTGCCGTCCGAGCTGGCGCGCAGCGCCAGTGCCGCGCGCTCGGCCAGCTCGCCGATGGTCCAACCGACGGGCCCGGTGGAGGCGGAGGCGTCGCTCATACCTCCACAATGACACTGTCATTGTTACACTGTCAACGACGCGGAAGAATGACCGCCGCCCTGTCGTTCTAAATAGGGAAAACTCCTATCGATGGGGAGGAACAGGACATGGCCATGATCACCGGCCCACTCTCGGGAGAGGCCAAGGACACCGTCGCGCGGGCCCTGCAGGGCGCCCTGGTCGATCTCATCGACCTCTCGCTGGTCGCCAAGCAGTCGCACTGGAACCTCATCGGCCCTCACTTCCGCCCGATCCACCTCCAGCTCGACGAGCTCACCGACCTCGCCAGGTCCCACATGGACACCATCGCCGAACGCGCCGTCGCCGTCGGGATCAACCCGGACGGGCGTTCCACCACGGTCGCCAGGTCCACGAAGCTCCAGCAGCCGGAGTCCGGCTGGATCGAGGACGGCAAGGTCGTGGCGACGATCACCGACCTGCTGGACGGTGTCAGCAAGCGGATGCACGAGCGCGTCCGGGCCACCGACGAGCCCGACCCGGTCACCCAGGATCTGCTCATCGCGGTGGCGCAGGACATCGACAAGCAGCACTGGATGTTCCAGGCCCAGGCCTGACCTGCCGGAAAGCCCGGGAGCCCGAACGGGAGCCCGGGCTTTGGCATGCCCGCCGACATGCCCGCCGGTGGGGCCGCCGACAGGCCCGCCGACAGGGCCGCCGACGGGGCCGCGACCCCTGGCCGGCGGCCCGCCGACGCGTGTTGGCCGGATGATCGCGCAGTGGGAGTTCGGGGTTTGCGCAGAGTTTGATGTCGCGAGTCCCTGCCATTCATGTCGGTGCGGTCGACTAGCGTGGCACCTAGAGGGAGGCCCCACGATGTCCCACAAGACTCTCCTCCGCACGGGCCCGCTCTTGCGGGGCGGCATCAGCCCGTACGGACCGCTCGGCCTGCCGGGCGCCGACGGCCTCGCGCTGCCCTCAGGCTTCACCGGCAGGGTGGTGGCCCGCTCGGGCCACAAGGTCGCCGGGCTGACCTGGCACGCGGCCCCCGACGGCGGCGCCTGCTTCCCCGACGGCGCCGGCTGGATCTACGTGTCTAACTCCGAGCTGCCCCTGCTCGGCGGCGCGTCGGCGCTGCGCTTCCGCGCCGACGGCACCGTCGGCGACGCCTACCGCATCCTGTCGGGCACCGACCTCAACTGCGCGGGCGGCGCCACACCGTGGCACACCTGGCTGTCGTGCGAGCTGGGCCACCGCGGCCGCGTCTTCGAGTGCGACCCGTACGGCGCCCGCGCCGCCCGCCCCCGCCTGGCCATGGGCCGCTTCAAGCACGAGGCCGCGGCCTGCGACCCCGAGCGGCGCGTCGTCTACATGACCGAGGACGAGCCCGACGGCTGCTTCTACCGGTTCCGGCCGAGCGACTGGGGCGACCTGACGGAGGGCACGCTGGAGGTGCTGTGCTCCTCGGGCCACTGGCAGGTCGTGCCCTCGCCGGCGGCGCTGCGCACCGAGGCCCGCCACCAGGTCGAGGGCGCCCGCCACTTCGACGGCGGCGACGGCTGCCACTACGCGGGCGGGGTGTGCTACTTCACGACCAAGGGCGACACGGGCCTGTGGGCCTACGACGCCCAGACCTCCGCGCTCGAGCGGCTGTGCGAGGGCGTGCGCGCCATCACCGCCGCCCCCTCCGGCGACCTGTACGTGGCCAGGGAGACGACGGAGGTCGACGTCATCACCCCCGACCGCGCGGTCACGCCGTTCCTCAGGCTGGAGGGGCACGCCGGGGCGGAGCTGACCGGGCTGGCGTTCTCGCCGGAGGGCGATCGGCTCTACTTCTCGGCCCGGCGCGGCCGCACCGAGGGCCACACCTTCGAGGTGTCGGGCCCCTTCCGCGGCTGAGCGCGAGGCCCGCGCTCAGCTCGGATGGCGCACCCGGGCGGGCTTCGGTCCGCCCTCAGCCCAGATAGCGCACCAGAGCCAGCTTCAGCTCCGCCACCAGCTCCGCGCCGCGCTCCGGCGTGGCGGTGGTGACCAGCGGCATCACCGCCTTCACCATGGCCACCGCCATCGTCCCCATGAGCGCGGCGCGCTCCTCCGCCAGGCCGGGGGAGCGGCGGCGGAGCATGGCCGCGACCTGCCGGGCGATGTCGTCGTGCAGCCGCTGCGAGGCCGAGGCCAGCTGGTCGCCCGTCGCCGACCCGTACAGGAGCGACCAGTACGCCGGTGACGCGCTCTTGAACCTGACGCTCTCGTCCACGACCTGCCCCACCAGCGCCTCCAGCGGCACCTCCGGGGTGACGGCGGCCAGCCGGGCGGCCCAGAACTCCTGCCGGTCGTCGGTGTAGCGGGCCACGAGTCCGTCGAGGATCTCCTCCTTGTTGCGGAAGAACTGGTAGAGCGACCCGGGCGACATCCCCGCCCGCGTGGCGACGTGGTTCGTCGTCATGTCCGGGTATCCGACCTCGGCTATCACCGACTCGGCGGCGTCGAGGATCTCCGCCATGCGCTTCAGGCCGCGCGCCTGCCGGCGGACCGTGCGTTCAGGCATGGGTCTCCTCGTTGACAAATGCGAGCATTCACTTGTATTTCTGGTTGGGAGAGCAAACACGAGTAGTTTACCGAGTTTTAGGGCGGGGGCACCTCACATGGCGCTGAACACGCGGCCACGGCCGGTCCACGCGAAGACGGCCGGGCCGCCGCTGCGCAGGCTGGGCTTCCTTCTCGTCCGGCGCCGCCGGGCCGTGCTCGCCCTGGCCCTGATCGTGCTCGCCGTCGCCGCGGCGCTGGCGGCCGGGGCGGTGCCGCGGTTGTCGCTGGCCAGGTTCGAGGCGCCGGGGTCGGAGTCGGACCGGGCGCAGGCCGAGCTGGTACGGCGGTTCGGGACGGGCAGCCCCGACATGATCTTCCTGGTGACCGCGAAGGCCGGCACCGTGGACGACCCCGCGGTCGAGGCCGAGGGCAGGGCGCTGACCGCGCGGATCGGCGGGCGGGAGGGGGTCGCCGAGTCCGCCTCGTATTGGACCCGCGGCAGGCCCGCCACCATGCGCAGCCAGGACGGGAGGCACGCGCTGATCGTGGTGCGCATCCCGGGGGACGCCGACCACGTGCGCGGGCGGGTGCTGCCCGGGCTCGTGCCCGAGATCACCGAGGGCACCGGCCTGCTCCAGGTGCGGGCCGGGGGAGGGGAGGAGGTCTTCAGGGAGGCCGTGCCGCTGTCGAGGCAGGACTTCGTACGGGCCGAGCTGGTCATCTTCCCGCTGGCGTTCGCGCTGCTCTGGCTCTACCAGCGGCGCGCCATGGCGGCCCTGGCGCCGATCCTGGCCGGGATGTTCGCGATGGTGATCGGGCTGGCGCTGCTGCGCGTGTCCCTGGCCTTCACTGGCATCTCCACGTTCGCCCTGAACCTGACCCTCGCGATGGGGCTCGGGCTCGGCATCGACTACTGCCTGTTCGTCATCCAGCGCTTCCGCGAGGAGACGCGGCGCGGCGCGGACCGGGCGAGCGCGGTGGCCGGGGCCGTGGAGCACGCGGGGCGGACGGTGCTGTTCAGCGGGCTCACCGTGGCCTCGTCCCTGGCCGTGCTGTTCGCGCTGCCGTTCGACTTCCTGAGATCCTTCGCGTACGCAGGCATCGCCGTCGTCGCCGGCGGCCTCTTCGCGGCGGTGATCGTGCTGCCCGCCGTGTTGGCCTCGATCGGGGCCACGATGCTCCCCAAGCGGGTCAGGCCGGAGCGGGACGCGGGGTTCTGGCACGCGCTGGCCGTCCGGGTGATGCGGCGGCCGCTGGTGTTCGGCGGGCTGGCCACGGCGGTGCTGCTGCTGCTCGCCTCGCCGTTCCTGGGGCTGCGGTTCGGCGTGGCCGACGACCGCATCCTGCCCCCGGAGGCGTCGTCCCGGCAGACGCAGGAGATCATCCGCCAGACTTTCCCGGCGGAGGAGACCGACGCCATCCAGATAATCGCCAAAAATCAGACGTCAGGCGATATTTCGCAGTATGCGGGGGCGTTGTCCCGGCTCCCCGGGGTCGCCCAGGTCGACTCCGCCGCCGGCTCGTTCGCGGACGGCGACCGGGTGGGCGACGGCGACCCCGAGAGGTTCCGGCGCGGGCCGGTCGGGGACACCTGGCTGTCCGTGGTCCCGTCCGCCGAGGCGCTGGCCGACGACCCGGTGCGGCTGGTCCAGTCCGTACGCGCCGTCGAGCCGCCCTTCGAGATCCTGGTCGGCGGCTACCCGGCCGAGCTGGCCGACTACCGCGCCTCCATCGTCGACCGGCTCCCCCTGGTGCTGACCCTCATGCTCGGCGTCACGTTCCTGGTCCTCTTCGGGATGACCAGGAGCCTGATCATCCCGCTCAAGGCGTCCCTGCTGAACCTGCTCAGCATGGGCGTCATGTTCGGCGCCGTCGTCTGGGTCTTCCAGGACGGCAACCTCGCCGGCCTCCTCGGCTTCACCCCGACGGGCACGCTCGACCCCAGCATCCCGATCCTGATGCTCTGCGTCGCGTACGGCCTGTCGATGGACTACGAGGTCTTCCTGCTCTCCCGCGTCAAGGAGGAGTACGACCGGACCGGCGACACCGAGGAGGCCGTGGCCACCGGCCTGCAGCGGGGCGCGCCGCTGATCACGGCCGCCGGCGGGATCCTGGCGCTCACGTTCGCCGCCTACGCCACGGCGCAGGTGATGTTCGTGCAGATGCTGGGCGTCGGCATGGCGGTGGCCGTGCTGGTCGACGCGACCGTGATCAGGGCGGTGCTGGTGCCGAGCCTGATGCGCCTGGCGGGCCCGCTCAACTGGTGGCCTAGAGGTCGCGTGACCACATCTGCTCGGTGACCTCGACCCCGTTCTCCACGCCCCTCTCCTCCGAGTCCAGCGCGAACCCGGTCCCCTCGTAGATCCGCCGTGCGCTCACCAGGCAGTCGCGGGTCCACAGCGTGATCCGCTTGTACCCCTCGGCCCGCGCGTGCCGCAGGCACTCCTCCACGAGCCGCCGCCCGAGCCCCAGCCCTCTGGCGGACGGCTCCACCAGCAGCATCCGCAGCTTGGCCGTCGTCTCGTCCTGCCGCACGCAGAACACGCAGCCGGCCCGCTCCCCGCCCACCTCGGCGATCCACCCGGCGTCCCGGGAGAAGTCCAGATCGCCGACGATCCTGGCGACGAGCTGCTCGAACTCCGTGCCCCAGCCGTACTCGCGGCTGTAGAGGTCGCCGTGCCGGTAGACGACCCAGCCCAGGTCGCCGGCGCGCGGGGGCCTGATCACGTACGGCTGCCCGGCGCCCCCGTCACCCAGCAGCTCCCTGATCGTGGCCATGCCGGCCACCAGCCGCCCCTGGCTCTCGTCCGGCAGCCCGGACAGCAGCCGCTCGATCTCCTCGGCCGAGCGCCTGTCGAGGTCCGCGAACGTCTGCGTGCCCGCGGAGGTGAGCCGTACGAGCTGCTTGCGGGCGTCCGACGAGGACCGCTCGCGCGAGATCTGCCCGTCGGTCTCGAAGCGCGCCAGGATGCGGCTGAGGTAGCCCGCGTCCAGGTCGAGCAGGGAGCGCAGCGCCCCGGTCTCCATCGGCGCGGCGTGCGCCAGCTCGAACAGCGCCCTCACCTCGGTCAGCGAGTACGGCGAGTCGAGCATGCCCGCCTGCAGCACGCCGATCACTTTCGTATAGAACCGGTTGAAGGCCCTGACCTCAGAGACCCTTGCCTCTGTCAACGAACTCATTGCTACAGTCAACCATGAGAGGATCCCTGTTGTGAAGCGCGTCTACATAGGCGGATACGGCCCCGGCATCGTCACGGTCGGCGGCGGGCTCACCAGAGTGGCCTCGCCGTCGTTCCTGGCCGCCCATCCCACCCTGCCGGTGCTGTACGCGGCGGGCGAGCTCGAACGCGGCCGGCTCACCGCGTTCCAGGTGGGCGAGACCCTCGACGTGCTGGACGAGCGGCCGAGCGAAGGCTCCCTGCCCTGCCACGTCGCCGTGGACCCGACCGGCAGCGTGCTCGCGGCGGCCAACTACGGCGACGGCGTCGCCGTCGTCTATCGCCTCGACGATCGCGGCGCGTTCGAGGGCGAGCCGATCGTGCTGCGCCACCAGGGCTCGGGCCCGGACCCGGAGCGCCAGGAGGGCTCCCACGCCCACGAGGCCGTCTTCCACGACGGGATCCTGCACGTCTCCGACCTCGGCACCGACGAGATCCGCCGCTACCGCTACGACGGCACCGCGCTGGAGCCGATCAGGCTCGAGCCCGGCACGGGCCCGCGCCACTTCGCCTTCTCCGGATCGCGCCTCTACGTGGCGGGCGAGCTGGCCGGCACCGTCACCCTCATCGAGGACGGGCGCCACACGGTCGTCCCCGCCTCGCGCGCGGAGGGCAAGAACGCCCCGTCCCACCTCCAGCTCGCCGGCGACCTCGTGTACGTCGCCAACCGCGGGCCCGACACCGTCACGGTGCTGCGCGCCGCCGACCTGTCGCACGTGGCGGAGGTGTCGGCGGGTGGCGACTGGCCCAGGCACTTCGCCATCGACGGGACCACCATGTACGTGGCCGGCCAGCACTCGGACGCCGTCACCGTCTTCCGGCTCGAGGACGGCGTGCCCGAGCCCTCGGAGGAGTCGTACGAGGTCGAAAGCCCGGCCTGCGTGCTGATCATGTAAGGAGTTCGCCAAGTCACGGCTCATCGGGTCGTTCGGTCATGACCATGGACGGGTGCGAAAGATCCTCGTCATGCTGTCGTCGCTGGTCGTCGTCGCCGGGTGCGGCGGCTCGCCCCCGGCTCCCGCCCCAGTCCCGGTCCAGGGCCCGGTTCAGCACCCGGACCAGGCCGGGCCGCCTCCGCCCGCGGCGGAGGTGCAGGAGTCGTGGCACATCACGCGGCGCGGCGCGGAGCACGAGATCGAGGGCTACGCCGACCGGGTGAGCGTCCTGCCGGGCGAGCGCTTCGGGCTGCGGGTCTCGACGACCGCTCCGCGCTTCTCGGCGCGCGCCTTCCGCATGGGCGCGAACCCGGTCAAGGTGTGGGAGTCGCCCGCCGTCCAGGGCGTACGGCAGGCGCCGATGCGGCTCGTGGGCGGCACGGTGAGCGCGGCCCACTGGCGGCCCTCGCTCACCGTGGACACCGCGGGCTGGCCCGAGGGCGCGTACCTGATCAGGCTCGACGCCTCGACCGGCGCCCAGCGGTACGTCCCGATCACCGTGCGTTCGGCCTCCACCGCCGGCCGGGTGGTGATGGTGAACGCGGTCACCACCTGGCAGGCGTACAACCGGTGGGGCGGCCACAGCCTCTACACGGGTCCGCGCGGGTATGCCGACCGCTCCCGCGCCGTGACCTTCGACCGCCCGTACGACGACGACGGCGCCCGGCTCTTCCTGGACTTCGAGAAGGAGGCGCTGGCCGTGGCCGAGCAGAGCCGCGTGCCGCTGGCGTACCTGACGAACCTGGACCTCAAGCCCGGCGTGCTCGACGGCGCCCGCGCGGTGGTGTCGCTGGGACACGACGAGTACTGGTCGCCCGGCATGCGCACGGTCGTCACCACGGCCAGGGACGCCGGCACGAACCTGGCCTTCCTCGGCGCCAACGCCGTCTACTGGCGGATCGCGATGCACGACCGGACGCTCGCCTGCGACAAGGAGCGGCTCTGCCGGCTGTGGCGGGACTCCAAGCCGGAGAGCACGCTGGTGGGGCAGATGTACGACTGCTTCCCGGCGGAGGGCGCCTACCGGGTGACGCGGCCGCACCACTGGATCTTCGCCGGAACCAAGGGGAGGCGCTTCCCGGGGATGGTCGGCGTCGAGTCCGACAAGGTGTCGCGCGGGTCGCCGGGGAACGTCCAGGTCCTGGCGGAGTCGCCGTACTCGTGCGGCGGCGGGCGGGCGACCCACTCCGACAGCACGTACTACGTGGCGCCGAGCGGGGCGGGGGTGTTCGCGTCGGGGACGATGCGCTGGGTGTGCGCGATGCGGGGGGAGCGGTGCGGCCACGGCGTCTCCGACCGCGCGGCGGCCTTCACCCGCCGCGCGACCACCAACCTCCTGACCCGCTTCGCCCAGGGCCCGGCCGGCGCTCCCTGACGCGCCCCCGGGACACCAGGGGCCGATCAGGCCAGGGTGTCCCGCAGGATCTCGCCGAGCGTCCGGACGATCTCACGCTCGGCGGGCTCCTTGGTCACGCCCAGCTCGGCCAGCGCCCGGGCCACCGGCTCGTCGTCCAGCGACAGCACGCCCAGCAGCAGGTGCTCGGTCCCGACGAACGGGTGGCCCAGCCGCAGCGCCTCGCGCAACGTCAGCTCCAGCGCCTTCTTGCTCTGCGCCGCGAACGGCACGGCCTCGGTCGTGGGCTCCCCGCCCGGCCCGAGCGCCGCCCTGGTGGCCTCCCCGACCGCCTCCGGCGAGGCCCCGAGCGTCACCATGGCCTTGGCCGCCAGCCCGTCCGGCTCGCTCAGCAGCCCCAGCACCAGGTGCCCCACCTCGATGTGGCCGTGCCCCGCGTCCTGGGCCTCCTTCTGCGCCCGCACGACGACCCGGCGGGCCCGATCGGTGTAGCGGGCGTAGGCCCGTAGCTCCCCGGCCAGGGAGCCGCCGTCCTTGGGCACGAACCGCTTCTGCACGGCCTGCTTGCTGACCCCCATGCTGCGCCCGATGTCGGTCCAGGACGCCCCGGACCGCCTGGCCTGGTCCACGAAGTGCCCGATCAGGTGGTCGGCCACCTCGCCGATGTGCTCACCCAGCGACACGGCGTCGGCCAGCTCTTCCAGCGGGTCGCCGTCCGGGTGGCGGCCCTTGATCGCGCTGATGAGGTCGTCGAGACGAACGATTCTCTCCATGCGTCAACCATAGGTTGACGATCCAGGTTCGTCAACCTTGGGTTGACGATGAGGCGTGGTGGGGACGCACCCGATCAGGCCATCCTGAACCTGTGATGGACAGTGACGGCACCGCGACGGCACCGCGACGGAGACACCCGCCCGGCGGCTCGTGGCCCGGGCCGACAAGGTGTGGGGCGACGACGGCGTGGACGCGGCCGGCATCGGGACGCCCTCGACACGCTGGACATCTCGAACGACGCCGTGCGCTTCCGGGTGCGGACCAGGCTGGACGAGTACATCAGGAAGTGGAGCTCGGCCCACGTCAGGTTCGACGCGTCCGGCAGGTGGGGCCGCAGGTTCCGGATCGCGGCCGGGCCGGCGGGGCGGGCCGGGGCGCGAGCACGGCGACGTGACGCGTGGCGGATTACTTACGCATGATGGCAACTCGCCGGGACGGCGGTGCCGCGAGATCCTGGTTGCGTGCGAATCGAGATCGTGGTCTTCGACGGCTTCGACGAACTGGACGTGTTCGGGCCGTTCGAGGTGTTGTCCATAGCCGGGCTCACCGTCGAGCTGGTCGCCGCCGAGCGGCCCGGCACCGTGACCAGCATGCGCTCCGTCAGGGTCGAGGTGCCCACCGTCCTGGGGCGGGCCGACGGGGTGATCGTGCCGGGCGGCGGATGGCTGAACCGGGCCCCGGCAGGCGCCTGGGCCGAGGCGCAGCGCGGCGTGCTCCCGTCCCGGCTCGCGGAGGTGGCGCCCTCGACCCGCTGGATGGCCTCGGTGTGCACCGGTGGGCTGCTGCTCGCCGCCGCCGGGCTGCTGGCCGACCGGCAGGCGACCACCAACCACGACGCGTACGAGGAACTGCGGTCCTACGGCGTGGACGTCGTCGAGGAACGCGTCGTTGACGCCGGCGACCGCATCACCGCCGGAGCGCTGAGCGCCGGGCTGGACCTGGGCCTGTGGATCACCGAACGAGAGCTGGGCACCGCGGCCGCCGACCGCGTCGCCGCCTCCATCGGGTACGCGCGGACGGCCCGGGTCTTCCACGCACGAGGGCGGTGACGAACCGCGGGCCCGTCCTATCGCCGGGAGGCCAGCTCGACGGCGGCCCGCCAGCGTTCGTAGGCGGCGTCGTCCCGCGGGCCGGGCTCGAAGCGGCGTTCGAGCTGCCACGTATGGCGCAGCTCGGCCCGCGAGGCCCACACGCCCGCTCCCAGCCCGGCCAGGAAGGCGGCGCCGAGGGCCGTGGTCTCCTGGATCGCCGGGCGCTCCACCGCCGCCCCGAGCTGGTCGGCCTGGAGCTGCATGAGCAGGTCGTTCGAGGCGGCCCCGCCGTCGGCCTTGAGCACCGGTACGGCGCCCCCGGTCATCACCTCCACCACGTCCCGCACCTCGAACGCGATCGCCTCCAGCGTGGCCCTGACCAGGTGCGCCCGCGTCGTGCCCCGCGTGATGCCGGTGATCAGCCCGCGCGCGCCGGGGTCCCAGTGCGGCGCCCCGAGCCCCGTCAGGGCCGGTACGAACACCACGCCCCCGCTGTCGGGCACCGTGCGCGCCACGGCCTCGGACTCCGGCGCCGTGCCGATCAGCCCCAGCCCGTCGCGCAGCCACTGCACGGCGGCCCCGGTCACGAAGATCGACCCCTCCAGCGCGAACGTGCGCTCGCCCGACGGCGTCTGCCAGGCCACCGTGGTCAGCAGCCCCTTGTCGGAGCGGACGATCTCCCCGCCGAGGTTGGCCAGCACGAACGAACCCGTGCCGTAGGTGCACTTGACGTCCCCCACGTCGAAGCACGTCTGCCCGAACAGCGCCGCCTGCTGGTCGCCGGCCACCCCGCTGATCGGCAGCTCCAGCCCGAGGAAGGCGGACGGCTCCGTGAGCCCCAGCGGCCCGTAGTTGGGCACGATCTCGGGCAGGGCCTCCATGGGCACCCCGAACAGCTCGCACAGCTCCGGCTCCCAGTCGCCGGAGGCGAGGCCGTACAGGAGGGTGCGCGAGGCGTTGGACGGGTCGGTCACGTGCCGCGCGCCCGCCGTGAGCCTGGCGATGAGGTAGGAGTCCACCGTCCCGATGGCGATGTTCCCGGACCGGACGCCCGCCCACGTGGTCTCGTCGTGCTCGGCGAGCCAGGTCAGCTTCGTCGCGGTGAAGTACGGGTCGAGCCGCAGCCCGGTCAGCTCCGACACGCGCGGCTCGTGGCCCGCCTCGCGCAGCCGGTCGCAGATCCCGGCCGTGCGCCGGTCCTGCCACACGATGGCCCGGCACGGCGCGGCCAGCGTGTGCCGGTCCCAGAGCACGGCGGTCTCGCGCTGGTTGGTGATCCCGACGCAGGACGGGGAGCCGGAGGCCCCGCTCAGCGCGGTGCCGCACGCGGAGAGCGTGGCTTGCCAGATTTCTTCGGGATTGTGCTCCACCCATCCGGGGGAAGGAAAGTGCTGTGCGAACTCCTCGTAGCCCTTGGATTCGATTTGTCCGTTTTCAGTGACTACGAGAGCGGTCACGCCTGTCGTCCCGGCGTCAATGGCCAACACACTCACGAAATACCCCCGCAATCTGGGCAGCCTGGCGTTTGGTCTAGACCACTGCCCGCGACGACGGGCAGAATGCGAGTCTGACATCAAGGTGACCCCCATCGGGAGGAACCCGCCATGCGTATTGGAGTGCTGACCGGGGGCGGCGACTGCCCCGGCCTCAACGCCGTGATCAGGGCCGTGGTGCGTAAGGGGGTGAGCGTCTACGGTCACGAGTTCGTAGGATTCCGTGACGGCTGGCGCGGCCCGCTTGAAGGCGACACGATGCCGCTCGACATCCAGGCCGTGCGGGGCATCCTGCCGCGCGGCGGAACGATACTGGGTTCTTCCCGCACGAACCCCATCAAAATTGAGGGCGGGGTCGACCGGATCAAGGAGAACCTCGCCACCACCGGCGTCGACGCCTTGATCGCCATCGGCGGCGAAGACACGCTGGGCGTCGCCAAGCAGCTGTACGACCGCCACGTCAACGTGGTGGGCGTGCCCAAGACCATCGACAACGACCTGTCGGGCACCGACTACACCTTCGGCTTCGACACCGCCGTCAACATCGCGACCGAGGCCATCGACCGCCTCCACACCACCGCCGAGTCCCACCACCGGGCGCTCATCTGCGAGGTCATGGGCCGCCACGCGGGCTGGATCGCGCTGCACGCCGGCATGGCGGGCGGCGCGAACGTCATCCTCATCCCGGAGCGGCCGTTCGACATCGACCGGGTCTGCGAATACGTCGAGTCCCGCTTCCGCACCCGCTACTCGCCGATCATCGTGGTCGCCGAGGGCGCCCACCCGATCGAGGGCCAGATGGAGCTGCAGACGGGCGAGCTCGACGCGTTCGGGCACGTACGGCTGGGCGGCATCGGCGAGATGCTGGCCAAGGAGATCGAGAAGCGCACCGGCAAGGAGGCCCGCACCACGGTGCTCGGCCACATCCAGCGCGGCGGCACCCCGACGGCCTACGACCGGGTGCTGGCCACCAGGTTCGGGCTGCAGGCCATCGACGCCGCCCACGAGGGCGACTACGGCAAGATGGTCGCCCTGCGCGGCACCGAGATCGTCCGCGTCGGGCTCGACGAGGCCACGGCCGAGCTGAAGACCGTGCCCGCCTCGCGCTACTCCGAGGCGGAGGTGTTCTTCGGCTGAGTGAAAGCCGCTTGCAAGCGCGCGGCCGTACCTTCTGAACCAGCGGGGGCGATCACCGACGACAACCCCGCCTCAGGGTACGGCTTGCGCCGCGGCGAGTCGGCGGCCCACCACGCGTCGCAAGCCGTACCTGGGAGATAGCTCAACCGCGGGGCGTGCCGAAGAGATCCACTTCCGGCGCGCCCTCGTCGTTTCCACGCAGCCGCGCCCGGTATTCCGCCTCGCTGCGCAGCTCCTTCTCCGAGGGGGAGAGGATGACGGCGAGCAGCAGCCCGACGGTGATCACACTGATGCCGACGATCAGTGGCAGCAGCAGGTCGACGGCCTTGACGCCGGGCACGGGCACCATGTCGGGGTGCACGGCCACCGACATCGAGTACATCCCCGTGTAGTGCATGCCGGAGACCGCCACCCCCATGACCAGCGCCGCACCGCCGATCTTGAGGGCGCCGCTGACCCGCACCGTGAACCAGAGCGCCGCCGTCGCCGCCGCCACCGCGATCAGCACGGACACGGAGACGATCACCGGGTCGAAGGAGACGAGGGCCGACATGTTCATCGCGTACATGCCGAGGTAGTGCATGCCGGCTACGCCGAGACCGGTCAGGACGCCGCCGCCGAGCAGGTAGGCCGGCCGCTCGCCGCCGTAGGAGACCAGGAACAGGCCCATCCCCACGACGACGACCGCGATGATCGCGGACAGGGCGGTGAGCGGCACGTCGTAGCGGATCACCGAGCCGGTCACGGAGAAGCCGAGCATGGCCAGGAAGTGCATCGTCCAGATGCCTGTGCCGCCGATCGCGAAAGCGGCCCCCACCAGCCATAAATGACGCTCGCGCCCGCCGGCGAGGCGGGCTCTCGAGGTCAGCAGCAGGCCCAGCATGGAGCCCACGCTGGACATGACGTACGCGAGCACGGGCGTGGACAGCCCAAAGGAAAATGATCGATCGGCGACACGACCCCCACCCCAAACCCCTACGCACCGATAAGGGAGTATGAACAGGGAGTCGCCGACCGCGCAACTATCTTCTGCGGCCCTGCATGGCCTGGCGGCGCTGCGCCGGCATCGGCATCGGCGGCGCGGGGTAGGTGAGCTGCTCCTGCTGGGTGGTACGCCGGCGCAGCTCCAGCTTGGCGACCAGCTCGGCGTCCTCGTGCAGCTCCTCCTCCGAGGGCGAGAGGATCACCATGAGGAGCATGGTCAGCGTGATCAGGCTGATCACGGTCATGAGGGGCACGAGGAAGTCAAGCGCGTCGGCGCCGGCGACCACGCCGGGCTCGGCGTCGACCGTGACGTGCATCGCGTAGATGCCGGTGTAGTGCATGCCCGAGACCGCCACGCCCATGACCAGGGCGGCGAGGGTGATCCAGATGGGCTTCTTGACGCGCAGCGTGAACCAGAGCGCCACCGTCGCGGCCACGACGGCGATGGCCACGGAGGCGGCCACGGTGAGGCGGTCATAGGAGACGTGGGCGGACATGTTCATCGCGTACATGCCCAGGTAGTGCATGGAGGCCACGCCCAGGCCGGTGAGCAGGCCCCCGCCGAGGAGCGCCAGGACCCGGCCGCCACCGTACGAGACCAGCAGCAGGCCGGTGCCCACCACGACGATGGCCACGACCGCGGAGGCGACGGTGAGCCACACGTCGTACTTGATCTGGGTGCCCTCCACCTCGAAGCCCATCATGGCGATGAAGTGCATGACCCAAATGCCGGTGCCGCCGATCGAGACGGCCGCGCCCAGCAGCCAGCGCACCCGGGAACCGCCGCGGGAGGCGTGCGCCTGGGCGGTGAGCCGTAGTCCGAGCATGGACCCGATGCAGGACATCACGTAGGCGAGCAGGGGGGTCAGCAGGCCGTAGGTGAAATGATTCACAGCGGAGGTCATCAATCGGTCCTTGGTAATTAGGGGTTCCCGGATTGTGCCATCCGGGATGTCCCATTCGCATGGATATCACCACTATCTGTCAACCCCTCAGTCGGAACATGAGAAGGACTCATGGCTATCGAAGGCCCGTTCTGGCGAGCGATCGCGGTCTACCGGGTGGCGT
Source organism: Nonomuraea sp. NPDC052116 (assembly GCF_040680035.1). Classification (NCBI taxonomy): domain Bacteria; kingdom Bacillati; phylum Actinomycetota; class Actinomycetes; order Streptosporangiales; family Streptosporangiaceae; genus Nonomuraea; species Nonomuraea sp. NPDC052116. The sequence goes on from NZ_JBFAWA010000016.1 coordinate 108,133, forward strand.
CGCTGGTGTACGCGGCCGCGCTGATGGCCCAGCACCGCGGCTACGAGCAGCCCGTGCTCGGCTGGCTGGTGATCGGGGTGATGGCGCTGTGGACGGCGGTGGCGACGTTCGCCTATTCGGCCGGGTCGGTGCGCCGGTGGCCGCTGCTGACGATCGACCTGCTGGTCGCCGTGGCCTGCCTGCTGGTCTCTCCGTACATCGAGGGCGCCGGTCAGGGCGCGGAGGGCACCATGCCCGTGCCCGCGACGTGGATAGCCGCTCCCGTGCTGGCCTGGGCCGTGCACGGCGGCAGGCGCCTGGGCGCGGTGGCGGCGGCCGTCGTCGCGGCGGGCGACCTGTGGCTGCGCGTCCGCACCGGCCAGGCACCCATCCTGATCAACGGCGCGGTCCTGCTCTTCCTGGCGGGCGTCGTGGTCGGCCACGTGGCCCGGCTGGCCAGGCAGGCCGAGGAACGCATGCAGCGGGCCATCGAGATGGAGGCCGCCCAGCGCGAGCGCGACCGGCTGGCCCGTGACATCCACGACTCGGTCCTGCAGGTGCTGGCCCTGGTCCAGCGGCGCGGGCGGCAGATCGGCGGCGAGGCGGCGGAGCTGGGGCGGCTGGCCGGCGAGCAGGAGGCCGTGCTGCGCCGGCTCGTCGCCCCGATCTCCGCCCCCGTCCCCGTGGGCTCCGCCGACCTGCGTGCCCTCCTCCTGGCGCACGCCTCGCCCCAGGTGACGGTCTCGACGCCCGCCACGCCGATGATCCTGCCCGCGCCGGTGGCCGCGGAGACGGCCGCCGCCGTCCGGGCGGCGCTGGACAACGTACGGGACCACTGCGGGCCCGGCGCCCGCGCCTGGATCTTCGGCGAGTCGTCGGACGGCGCGATCACGGTGACGGTGCGGGACGAGGGCCCGGGCATCGCCGAGGGCCGCCTGGCGGAGGCCGCCGCGGCCGGTCGCCTGGGAGTCGCCCAGTCCATCCGCGGCCGGATCACCGACCTCGGCGGCACGGTCGCCTTCGCCGGCGGCGTGGGGGAGGGCACGGAGGTCGAGATCAGTGTGCCCGCCTCGGGGGCGCCGCGGCCGGAGGGCGGGGCCGGGACGCGCGGTTAGAGTTGCGGCATGGTGCGGGTGATGGTGGTGGACGACCATCCGATGTGGCGTGACGGCGTCGCCAGGGATCTCGCCGAGGCCGGATATGAGGTCGTCGCCACCGTGGGGGAGGGACGGCAGGCGGTACGGGCGGCCGGGGCGGCGCGGCCGGACGTCGTGGTGCTCGATCTGCGGTTACCGGATATGTCGGGCGCGGAGGTGGCCGCCAGGCTGGCCGCGGTGGAGCCGCCGCCGAGGGTGCTGGTGCTGTCGGCCAGCGCCGAGCAGGACGACGTGCTGGAGGCGGTCAAGGCCGGCGCGTCCGGATATCTGGTGAAATCGGCCAGCCGGGAGGAGTTCCTCGACGCGGTACGCCGCACCGCCGACGGCGACGCCGTCTTCACCCCGGGCCTGGCCGGGCTCGTGCTCGGCGAATACCGGCGGCTGGCCGCGCAGCCGGCGCCCGCCGAGGGGCCGCGGCTGACCGAACGCGAGACCGAGGTGCTGAGGCTGGTCGCCAAGGGCCTGTCCTACCGGCAGATCGCCGAGCGGCTCGTGCTCTCCCACCGCACGGTGCAGAACCACGTCCAGAACGCGCTGCGCAAGCTCCAGCTCCACAGCCGGGTCGAACTGGTCCGATATGCGATCGAGCACGGGCTGGACGCGGACTAAACTCGATGGCGCGCGGCGTTGCCTTCGACGCGTGCCCTTCCCCGTCTTCCCGGAGGTTCCACCATGACGATGTCTGCCCTGGGCGAGCCATGTGTTCTGCTCAAGCTGGGCGAGATCGTCCTGAAAGGCAAGAACCGCGAGCTGTTCGAACGCCGCCTGATCAGCAACATCCGTGAGGCGCTGCAGTCGCTCGACCTCAAGCTCGACGTGCGCAAGCGGCACGGCGTGATCGCGATCTTCCTGCCCGAGGGCGCCACGGTCGAGCAGGCGGAGGCGGTGGCCCAGCGGGTCGCCGACGTCCCCGGGCTGGTCTGGATCCACCGGGCCTGGCGGGTCGCCAAAGACCCCGACGCCGTGCTGAAGGCCGGCCTCGAGCTGGTCGGCGAGACCGAGGAGGCCAAGCGGGGCGCCCGCTTCGCCGTCCGCTCCCGCCGCCGCGACAAGCGCTTCCCGCTGCACTCCAACGAGCTCGACCGCCTCGTGGGCGGCGCGATCAACGACGAGTACGGCCTGCCGGTCGACCTGAAGAACCCCGAGCTGACGGTGTTCATCGAGGTCGACAGGGACGAGGTGTTCGTCTTCACCGGCGGCATCCCCGGCCAGGGCGGCCTGCCGGTCGGCAGCAGCGGCCGGGCCTTGGTGCTCATGTCGGGCGGCATCGACTCGCCGGTGGCGGCCTACCGGATGATGCGGCGCGGCCTGCACGTCGACTTCCTGCACTTCTCCGGCATCCCGTTCACCACCTCCGAGTCGATCTACAAGGCGTACGCGCTGGTCAAGAAGCTCGACCGGTTCCAGGGCAGGTCGCGGCTGTGGGTGGTGCCGTTCGGCAAGGCGCAGCAGTCGATCCGCACCTCCGGCCAGGACCGCCTGGCGGTGATCGCGCAGCGGCGGCTCATGCTCAAGACGGCCGAGGAGGTCGCCCACCGCATCCACGCCGCCGCGCTGGTCACCGGCGACGCGCTCGGCCAGGTCTCCTCCCAGACCCTGACCAACATCACCGCCCAGGACAACGCGGTGGAGCTGCCGATCCTGCGGCCGCTGGTGGGCTGGGACAAGACCGAGATCATGGCCGAGGCGCGGCGCATCGGCACGCTGGAGATCTCCGAGCTGCCCGACGAGGACTGCTGCTCGCTGCTGGCGCCCAAGCGGGCCGAGACCCGGGCCAAGATCGAGGACCTGAAGCAGATCGAGAAGCGGCTCGACGCCGAGGAGCTGTGCGTGCAGCTCGCCGACTCGATCCAGGAGTACACCCTCGACTAGCGCCCTCAGGTGCTGACCTTGAAGGGGTCGTGCTCGGTCAGCAGCTTGTCCAGCCGCGCCTGGTCGACGCGCTGGCTGACCTCCGACTGCTCCTGCCGGTCCCGTACGACCTTGCACAGCGTGATCGTCGAGGTGACGACGTACAGCAGGCCGAGCCCGAGGAACGCCCTGACCCACCCCTCGACGGGCAGGTAGAGCAGGGCGATCACCACGGAGGACAGCGAGACGGCGAACGACAGGAGCGTTTGGACGTAGTACGCGGTGGTCTGCGTGGGTTGGATGGGCTTTGTCATGCGGCAATCGTCGCGCCGCGCGACAGCCCGCCGCATGGGGTCACGTACTCAAGTTACTCCTGAGTACGGCCGGCCGCTCGGCTCGTGGCGGCGGCCGGCCGTACATCCGCGCGGGATCGCTCGTGGCAGCCGGAATACGGCATCGGATCAGCGGGTCAGACGGTGACCGCGACCGCGGCGGACCTGCCGAGCAGCGCCGGGAAGTCGTTCATGACCTGGGCCAGCTCGCCCAGGTCGGAGTCGACCAGGGCCTGCGGGCCGTCGCAGAGCGCCTGCTCCGGCTGCGGGTGCACGTCGATGATCACGCCGTCCGCGCCCACCGCGATGGCCGCGCGGGTCAGCGGCAGCACCAGGTCGCGCCGCCCGCCCGAGTGGGACGGGTCGATGATCACCGGCAGGTGCGACAGGCGCTGCGCCACCGGCACGGCCGAGACGTCGAGCGTGTTGCGGGTCGCCGTCTCGAACGTCCTGACGCCGCGCTCGCACAGGACGATGTCCAGGTTGCCGCGCTGGGCGATGTACTCGGCGGCCATGAGCCACTCCTCGATCGTGGCGGTCATGCCGCGCTTGAGCATCACCGGCTTACCGGCCGCCCCGACCGCCTGCAGCAGCGCGAAGTTCTGCATGTTGCGGGTGCCGACCTGCAGCATGTCGGCGTACGAGGCCACCAGTTCGACGTCCTGGGCGTTCACGACCTCGGTCACGATCGGCAGCCCGGTCTCCTCGCGCACGTCGGCCAGGATGCGCAGGCCCTGCTCACCCAGCCCCTGGAAGGCGTACGGCGACGTACGCGGCTTGAAGGCCCCGCCGCGCAGCAGCACCGCCCCGGCCGCCTGCGCCATCCTGGCCGCGTCCAGCGTCTGCTGGTGCGTCTCCACCGCGCACGGCCCCGCGATCAACGTCACGGTGTCGGGGCCGATCGGCACGCCGCCCACGTGGACCGTGGAGCGTTCCGGGTGGTTCTCCCTGCTGACCAGCTTGTACGGGGTGGACACGCGCATGACGTCGCGCACCCCGCCCATGCCCCGCAACGTGACCGGGTCGAGCTGGGTCACGTCGCCGACCAGCCCGACGATCGTCCGTTTCACACCCTTGCTGACGAAAGCCTCGACCCCGGCCGCCTGGACGACCGACACGATCGCCGAAAGATCATCCGCGGTGGCCTCGGGGCCCATCACGATCACCATCTGAGCTTCTCCTTTGTCCGGAAACACAGAAGGCCCCGGGTCCTGTCGGACCCGGGGCCTTCGTTCGCCTGTCTGCTAGCGCAGCGTCAGATGGCGAACGGACTCGGGTCCGTCGCCATACCAAAACAGGGACGCGTTGCGCATAGGCCGTAAGGATAGCGCACCGAACCCGGCCGCGAAGCACTATCGATCCGATGGCAGGATGGCCCCACACGGCGAGTCAGGTGAGGGGAGTGATCGTGGAGGAGTCGCGCCTGCCTCCAGGCCAGTACGTGCCGCGCGGCCGACCCGTGATCCACTACGGCAGGGTGCCCCGGTTCAAACCGGAGAGCTGGGACTTCCTGGTCTTCGGCGCCACCGCGTCCGGAGCGGAGCACCATTTCTCCTGGAGCGAGTTCGAAGGGCTGCCGCGGGCCACCCGCATCGCGGACTTCCACTGCGTCACCAAGTTCTCGCTCATGGCCAACGAGTGGACCGGCGTCACCCCCGCCACGATCATGGCGGCCGCCCCGCCCGGTCCCGGCGTGAGTCACGTGATGATCTGGGCCGAGTACGGCTACAGCGCCAATCTGCGCATGGCCGACTTCGCGGCCCCGGACACGCTGTTCGCCATGGAGCTCGACGAGAAGCCGCTCAGCCCCGACCGCGGCTTCCCGCTGCGGATCGTGGTGCCCCACCTGTACGCGTGGAAGAGCGTCAAGTGGGTGCGTGGCATCGAATACCTCGTCGAAGATCGCCGGGGCTTCTGGGAGGAGCGCGGCTACCACAACGTCGCCGACCCCTGGCGCGAGCAGCGCTACTCCTACCAGGAAGAACCCGGAGAGGGACCCCCCTAGACTTCACTCCTGGTTTTCCCCCGGACACGCTCTGTATTGGCTACGGTTTTCCCCGTGCTGACCACCGCGTGCGTGGCGCTGTCCTCCTCCTTGGCCTCGTTGGCCCTCGTCGCCGGCTACGGGCTCGCCCGCGCCCGGTGGCGCCTTGCGGCGCTGCCGGAGGGCCGTAGATCGGACGAGGCGACGTTCACCACGCTGCACATCGCCGCGATGGCCGCCCCCGCCCTGCGGGCCGGGCTCAACCGTGACTCCGCCCGCAAGGCCGTACGGCACCTGCGCACGCTGCTCGGCACCCAGGCCGTCGCGATCACCTCGACCGAGGCCGCGCTGGCCTGGGAGGGCCCGTGCACCGACGACGTGCTCACCTACGCCCGGGCGACCCTGGCCGCGGGGCGGTCCCAGGTGTTCGCGGGCGAGCCGCACGGCGCGGTCGTGGTGCCGCTGACCGTGGACGGCACGGTCGTGGGCACGCTGGCGGCCTTCGACGACGAGGTGAGCGCCGCGCTCGTGCGCACGGTCTCGGAGGTCGCCCGCTGGGTGTCGGGCCAATTGGAGCTCGCCGACCTGGACGCCTCGCGGCGGCGCGCGCTGGAGGCGGAGATGCGCGCGCTGCGGGCGCAGATCTCGCCGCACTTCGTCTACAACGCGCTCACGACGATCGCCTCGTTCGTCCGCACGAACCCCAAGCGCGCCCGCGAGCTCCTGCTCGACTTCGCCGACTTCTCCCGGTACGCGCTGCGCCGGGCGCACGACTTCACGACCCTGGCCGACGAGCTGACCTGCGTCGACCGCTATCTGCTTCTGGAACGTGCCAGATTCGGCGACAAGCTGCGCTTCAGCATGCAGGTGGCGCCCGAGGTGCTGCCCGTGCCCGTGCCGTTCCTGTGCCTGCAGCCGCTCGTCGAGAACGCCATCAAGCACGGCATGCGCGGCCGCGGCGGCAGCGGCGAGGTGCGGGTGGTGGTGCGTGACGCGGGCCCGGAGGCGCACATCACGGTCGAGGACGACGGCGCGGGCATGGACCCGGAGTGCGCGCGGCGGATGCTCGACGAGGACCCGGCCCGCGAGGGCAGCGGCATCGGGCTGGCCAACGTGGACCTGCGGATGCGCCAGATCTACGGCGACGGCTACGGGCTCGTCGTGGAGACGGCGCTGGGCGCGGGCACCAAGGTGCGGCTGCGGGTGCCCAAGAGTCAGCTTAGCTCGTTGTAGTCATTTCATTACACTGAGCTGGCGTGTCGCTTGTGACCTTTGCTTTCATACGGCAGCGTGGAGGACATGCTGAGAGTCCTGGCCGTCGACGATGAGGTGCCCGCTCTGGAGGAGCTCGCCTACCTGCTGCGCCAGGACGAACGGATCGAACACGTCGCGACCGCCGCCGACGGCGTCACGGCGCTGCAGGACATGGTGCAGATGATCGGCGGGGGCGAGCGGCTCGACGGGGTGTTCCTCGACATCCGGATGCCCGGGCTCGACGGGCTCGACCTGGCCCGGCTGGTCGGCGGTTTCCCCAGCCCGCCCCGGCTGGTGTTCGTGACGGCGCACGAGGAGTGCGCGGTGCAGGCGTTCGAGCTGGAGGCCGTCGACTACCTGCTCAAGCCCGTCAGGGCCGAGCGCCTGGCCGAGGCCGTGCGCCGGCTGGAGGCCACCTCCCTGCCCGCGCCCGAGCCCGGCCAGGACGAGGTGATCCCGGTCGAGCTGGGCGGGCGCACCCGGTTCGTGCCGCAGCAGGCGGTCTGGTTCGCCGAGGCCAAGGGCGACTACGTGCGGCTGCACACCGCCGACGGCAGCTACCTCGTGCGCATGTCGCTGGCCGCGCTGGAGCGGCGCTGGTCGGACGCCGGGTTCATCCGCATCCACCGCAGCACGCTGGTCTCCGGGCGGCACGTCAGCGAGCTGCGCTTCGAGGGCGGGCGGGTGACGCTCACCGTCGGCACCGAGACGCTGCAGGTCAGCAGGCGGCACAGCCGGCAGGTGCGCGAGCAGCTCGTACGCCACCACCGGGGCGTGTTCTCGTGACGGCGGAGCGGCGGGTGATCGTCTCCCGCAGGCCGGCCGCGCTCGGGCGCTCCCGCGACCGGTTCGACCCGGACGACGGCGGGCCCGACGTGCCGGCGATCGTGGGGCGGCAGTTACGGCAGGCGCTGCTGACCGTGGGCGCCGTGGCCGCGCTGCTGGCGGGCGTCCCGGTGATCGCCGTGTGGGTGACCGCTCCCTGGGCCTGGTTCGCGCTCTCGCTGGCCGTGCAGGGGGTCTGGGTCGTGCTGGCCGTGCTGCAGCTCAGGCGCGCGGAGCGGCTGGAAAGGTGAGCGGGCTGCGGCTGGGGCGGGCGGGGCGGCTGGAGAGATGAGCGGGCTGGGGCGGGCGGAGAGATGACCGTCGCGGTGCTGACCGGGATCGCCTTCGTGCTGGTTCTGGGCGTCATGGTGGGCTCCGCGCGACCGCGCCGCGCCAGCGGCGTCTCCGACTTCTCCGTGGCGGCCAGGGCCGTTCCGCCCTGGTGGAACGGCGCCGCCATCGCCTCCGAGGTCACCTCGGCCGCGGCCTGCCTGGGCCTGGCCGGGCTCATCGCCACCCGGGGCGGGCCGATGCTGTGGTACCCGCTGGGGGCCACGGCCGGGTTCGTCGTCATCCTCGCCCTGGTCGTCGCCCCCTTGCGGCGCTCGGGGACGTACACGCTGCCCGACTTCGCCGAGTGGCGGCTGAGATCGGTCAGGCTGCGGCGCTCGGCCACGTTCCTCGTCCTGGTGATCGGGCTGGCGTTCATGGTCGCGCAGCTCCACGCGGCCGGGGCGGTGGTGCGGCTGCTGACCGGGCTCCCGCCGTGGCTCGGGTGGGTGGCCATCGCCTCGGCGGCGCTGGTCGTGGCCTGCGTGGGCGGGCTGGGGAGCGTGACGAGCGTGCTGGCCGCGCAGTTCTGGCTGAAGCTGGTCGTGTTCGCCGGGGTGGGGGCGGTGTGCTGGTGGGCGGCGGGCGCGCGGTCCGTCACCTGGTTCGAGGGGGCGTACCGGGCGGCCGAGCCGGGGCTGGCGGGGGTGGGCGACCCGTCGCTGCCCGGCGTGCTGACCGTGCTGGTGGCCTGCGCGCTGGGCACGATGGGGCTGCCGCACGTGATCGTCCGGGTCTACACCAACAGCGACGGGCGCGAGGCCAGGCGGTCGATCGTGGCGACGCAGGTCATGCTGGCGGTGTTCTGCGTCGTGCCGCCGCTGTACGGGCTTCTGGGGCACGGGCACGTGCACGAGGGGCCCTCGGACGAGATCGTGTTGCTGCTGCCCGCCAGGCTGCTCCCAGGGCCCGTGGGGGACGCGCTCACCGGGGCGCTGGCCGCCGGGGCCTTCGCCGCCTTCCTGGCCACCACGGCGGGCGTGCTGGTGGCGGTCGGGGGAGCGGTGTCGGCGTGCCTGGCCAGGGCCGGGGTCCGTGCCTTCCGCACGGCCGTGTGCCTGGTGCTGCTGGCCGCGCTCGCCCTGACGGCGCTCACCGGGCCGCAGGCGTCGGTGGCGCTCGTCCTGCTCGGCTTCAGCCTCTCGGCGGCCACGCTCTGCCCGCTGCTGGTGCTCGGGATCTGGTGGCGGCGGCTGACGGACGCGGGGGTGGCGGCCGGGTTCGCGCTCGGCGGGGGCGTGACGGCGGTGCTGGTGGTCGAGGAGCAGGCGGGCGTGAAGATGGGCGTGCTCACGTCCAACCCCGCGCCGGTGGCGGTGCCGGTCGCGTTTGCCGCGATGGTAATGATTTCCCTGGTCACACCGGGTCGGATGCCGCGCGGGGTGGGGCGGATGATGGCCAGGATGCATCTGCCCGAGCATCTCGCGGGCCCACGGGACTACCGCTCGTCGCAGCACGGCGACCGCTCATCGTAACAGCACTCTCCGTATGGCGATGACTACGGACCGTTCAACGAGCTGTCCGAAAACAGGGTATCGCCCGCAAGATCGCGACCGTAGTGTTTCGGCAACGAAAGCCACTCCGGCGCATCGGGGGGGACGAGCCGGGGGGCTCACAACAGGCCTGATGCGCCGGCTTCACCGGTGACCGCCCAGGTCACCACGGCTGCCGGGCCCCCATCCGGGGGTGGGGCCCGCCACGCCGGTCAGGTGAAGGGGCGCCTGCTGAGGCCCTCAGCCGGCCCCGCGATTCGGCCCTTCGGGGGCGGCCGGATCGCGCGAGCAGGCGCCCCTTTCACGACGAGCCGGTCGGGTCAGGAGTCGCGGAGCTTCTTCAGCAGGGCGATGTCCTCGGCGTGCTTGGGCGCCTTGCCCGGCGTCTCGATGCAGATCGGCACCCCCGCCACGGCCGGGTGGCGCATGAGGTCGGCGAACGGCTGCGCGCCGATGTGGCCGGCCCCGATGTTCTCGTGCCGGTCCTTCTTGGCGCCGCACACGTCCTTGGAGTCGTTGGCGTGGATCAGCTTGAGCCGCCCGGGGGCGATCTCGTGCAGGGCGTCGAACGTCTCCTTCACCCCGCCCGGCGCCGCGAGGTCATGGCCGGCGGCGAAGGCGTGGCAGGTGTCGAGGCAGATGCCGACGCGCGGATGCCAGTCGAGCGCGGCCAGGTAGGGCTCGATGTCCTGGACGGTGGCGCAGAGCATGGCGCCCTGCCCCGCCATCGGCTCCAGCAGCAGGTCGGGGCCGCCGTCGGGGATCTCCTCCAGCAGCGGCAGCAGGTTTTCGCGCACCTGGCGCAGCGCGTCGTCGCGCGACTGGGTGACCGCCGAGCCCGTGTGCACCACGACCCCCTTGGCGCCGATCTCGGCGCCGCGCCGCAGCGTGTGACGCACCAGCGCGATGGAGTTGGCCAGGGTCTCCGGGCTGGGCGAGCCGAAGTTGGCGAGATAGGGCACGTGGACGAACGCCTCGACGCCCGACTCGGCCAGCTTGGCGTCCTCGCCGGGCTTGCCTTCGGCGAGCGCCCAGGCGCGCGGGTTGGTCACGAAGACCTGGATCATCTCGGCGCCGATCTCGGCCATGTATGCCAGGCCGCCCGTCGCGAGGCCGCCCGCGACGAGCACGTGCCCGCCGATCAGGGATGTTGGGGTCATGATGCGTCCCAGTGTAGGCGCACGCCCCGACAACCCGGGGGCCGGCGCCGACCGGGCGCGTCGGCCCGCCGGTTGGATGATGACACGAAAAGTCCTGGCCGCGAGGGTGGCCGGTTCGGAGTTCTCGCGGATGGACCGGGCACGAAGCGGGTGTGTGTACTTCTGACATGCCCGACACGCTGAGCGACTTCAACGCCGGCTCCCCGGCCGGCGCCGAGGAGGAGCTGCTGGCCTGCTGCGCCTCGCGCGCCTTCGCCGCGAAGGTGGCGGCGCTGCGGCCGTACGACGACGTCGACGAGCTCGTGGCGACCGCCGAGGCGGCCGTCCGGGACCTGGGGTGGGACGACGTGATGGAGGCGCTCGGGGCGCACCCGAGGATCGGGGAGCGGGCGGCGGGCGAGGCCAGGGAGGCGTCGTGGTCGCGCCAGGAGCAGTCCGGCGTGGAGGAGGAGGCGCGCCAGGCGCTGGCCGCGGGCAACAAGGCGTACGAGGACCGGTTCGGGCACGTCTACCTGGTCTGCGCCACCGGGCTCACCGGGGCCCAGATGCTGGCCAGGCTGCGCGAACGGCTGGGCAACGACGAGGAGAGCGAGCGGGCGGCCGTGCGGGGCGAGCTGGCCGCGATCACCGCGCTGCGGCTGCGCAAGCTCATGAAGGAGGGGACATGAGCTTCTCGACGCACGTGCTGAACGCGGTCACCGGGCTGCCCGCGCGGGGCGTCCACGTCCGCCTGGAGCACGAGGGCCGCGTGGTGGCCGAGGGGCGCACCGACGACGACGGGCGCATCAAGGGCTGGAACCCGGGAGCCGGCGTCCACCGCGTCGTCTTCGACACCGGGGCCTACCTGGAGGAGACGTTCTACCCCGAGGTCGTCGTCACCTTCACCGTCGCCGACCCCGAACGGCACTACCACGTGCCCCTGCTGCTCAGCCCGTACGCCTACTCCACCTACCGAGGGAGCTAGATGTCCATCAGGCTCGGACCCAACCGCTACGGCAAGGCGGAGACCAGGCTCGTCCGCGTGGTCAGGGACGGCCCGGTCCACCACGTCAAGGACCTCAATGTCAGCACCTCGCTCTCCGGCGACATGGAGGCCGTCCACCTGACCGGCGACAACGCCGCCGTCCTGCCCACCGACACGCAGAAGAACACCGCGTACGCGCTGGCGAAGAAGCACGGCGTCGGCCAGATCGAGGGGTTCGCCCTCCTGCTGGCCAGGCACTTCGTGCAGGCGCAGCCGACCGTCCACCACGCCAGGGTCGAGATCGACGAGTACGCGTGGACCCGCCGCGGGCCGCACTCGTTCGTCCGCGACGGCGGCGAGGTGCGCACGTGCGTCGTCCACTGCGACCAGGACGGCCGCTCCACCGTGGTGTCCGGGCTCAAGGACCTGGTGCTGATGAACACGACCGGCTCGGAGTTCCATGGCTACATCGTGGACGAGTACACCACGCTGCCGCCCACCACCGACCGCGTCCTGGCCACCGCCGTCGCCGCGCGCTGGCGGCACGCGGGGGACACGCCCGCGTACGGCAAGTCGTACGAGCAGGTGCGCCAGTGCCTGCTGGACGCGTTCGCCGACACCCACAGCCTGTCGCTCCAGCAGACCCTTTACGCCATGGGCGAGCGCGCCCTGAACACCTGTCCCGAGATCTGCGAGATCCGGCTCGCGATGCCGAACAGGCACCACTTCGCCGTGGACCTGTCGCCGTTCGGCCTGGCCAACGAGAACGAGGTCTTCCACGCCGCCGACCGCCCTTACGGCCTGATCGAGGGCAGCGTGCTGCGGGAGGACGCACCCGGCGCCGGATTCGCCTGGGAGTAGGAGATATGGACTTCTTGCGACCCACGACGTGGGAGGAGGCGCTGGCCGCCAAGGCGGACCGGCCCGACGCGGTGCCCATCCAGGGCGGCACCGACGTGATGGTGGAGATCAACATGGACGTGCGCAGGCCCGCCGCGCTGCTCGACCTCAACCAGGTGGCCGAGCTGCGGGAGTGGGCCATGGTGGGCGGCATGTGCCGGCTCGGGGCCGCGGTGCCGTACGCGCGGGTCATCGAGGAGCTGGCCGGGCCGCTGCCGGGGCTCGCCCAGGCCGCGCGCACGGTCGGCTCGCCGCAGATCCGCAACCGCGGCTCCGTCGGCGGCAACCTCGGCGCGGCCTCGCCCGCCGGCGACAGCCACCCGCCGCTGCTGGCGGCCGGCGCGGTGGTCGAGGCGGAGTCGCGCGAGCGCGGCGTCAGGATGATCCCGGCCGACGACTTCTACCTGGGGGTCAAGCGCAGCGCGCTGGAGCCGGACGAGCTGATCAGGGCCGTGCACGTCAGGCCCGCGACCGGGCCTCAATACTTCTCCAAGGTCGGCACGCGCAACGCCATGGTGATCGCGGTGTGCTCGTTCGCGATCGCGCTGCACCCGGACGAGCGGCGGGTCGGCACGGGGATCGGCTCCGCGGCGCCCACGCCGCGCCGGGCGCCGGAGGCGGAAGAGCTGCTGGCCCGCGAACTAGACTGGACGGAGCCGCTCGATCCGGCGTTGACCAGGCGATTCGGCGAGCTGTGCGCGGCGGCCGCGGCGCCGATCGACGACGTACGGGGAAAGGCCGCCTACCGGGTGCACGCCATCGGCGTGATGGCCCGCCGCACGCTGGCCTGGGCCTGGAACGACCATCTGGGAAAGAGGGCCGCCTGATGCGCGTCACCTTCACCGTCAACGGCCGGAAAGAGATCGCCGACGACGTCTGGGAAGGCGAGAGCCTCCTGTACGTGCTGCGCGAGCGTGTCGGGCTCCCCGGCTCCAAGAACGCCTGCGAGCAGGGCGAATGCGGATCCTGCACGGTCTATCTCGACGGCGTGCCGGTCTGCTCCTGCCTGGTCGCCGCCGGGCAGGCCGAGGGGCGTCAGGTGCGCACCGTCGAAGGGCTGGCCGAGGAGGACCGGCTCGACCCGGTCCAGCAGGCGTTCGTGGAGTGCGGGGCCGTGCAGTGCGGGTTCTGCACGCCGGGGCTGCTGGTGCAGGCGCACGACCTGATCGCGCGGGTGGAGCGGCCCTCCGACGCGGAGATCAGGGAGGCGCTGGCCGGGAACCTGTGCCGGTGCACGGGCTACGAGAAGATCATCGAAGCGGTACGGCTGGCCGCGTCGCGGAAGGCGGCCGCCGAGTGAGCCTGCTCATCGAGAACGTCCACATCGCGCCGGTCGCCGGCCCGGAGATCCAATCCGGATATATCAGGATCGAGGGGGACCGGATCGCGGAGCTCGGCCCCGGTCCCGCGCCTGCTGCTCCGGGCGCGGCCGGCCACTCGAACAGGATCGACGGCACCGGCTGCCTGGCCACCCCCGGCCTCGTCAACACCCACCACCACCTCTACCAGTGGGCCTCGCAGGGCCTGGCCCAGGACGCGACGCTGTTCGAGTGGCTGGTCGCGCTCTACCGGGTGTGGGCCGCCATGGACGCCGAAGTGGTCAACGGGGCGGCCACGGCGGGCCTCGGCTGGCTGGCGCTGTCGGGCTGCACCACCTCCAGCGACCACCACTACATCTTCCCCAAGGGCAGGGGCGACCTGTTCGCGGCCGAGATCGAGGCCGCCCGCGAGGTGGGCATCCGCTTCCACCCCGCCCGCGGCTCGATGGACCGGGGCGAGTCGCAGGGCGGGCTGCCGCCGGACGTCGTGGTCGAGGAGCTGGACGAGATCCTGACCGCCACGGCGGAGGCCGTGGACGCCTACCACGACCCGTCCTTCTCCTCGATGCTGCGGATCGCGGTCGCGCCGTGCTCGCCGTTCTCCTCCAGCGCCGAGCTGATGACCGAGTCCGCCGCCCTGGCCAGGGCCAAGGGCGTACGCCTGCACACGCACGTCGCCGAGACCTCGGACGAGGACGAGCACTGCCTGGCCCAGTTCGGGCTGCGCCCCGTGGACTACATGGAGAAGCTGGGCTGGCTGGGGCCCGACGTGTGGTTCGCGCACTCCGTACACCTGAGTGACGACGACATCGGCAAGCTCGCCGCCACCGGCACGGGCTCGGCGCACTGCCCCTCGTCGAACGGCCGGCTCGGCGCCGGCATCGCCCGCGTCTCCGAGATGCTGCGCCGCGGCGCCAACGTGGGCCTCGGCGTGGACGGCAGCGCCTCCTCCGAGCTGACGCCGCTCGTGGGAGAGCTGCGGCAGGCTCTGCTGTTCCAGCGCGCCAGGTACGGCCCCCAGGCGCTCACGGCCCGCCAGGCCCTCGAGATCGCCACGCTCGGCGGGGCCCGCAACCTCGGCCGCGAGCACGAACTCGGCACCCTCGAACCCGGCAAGCTGGCCGACCTCGCCCTCTGGCGCGTCGACGGCCCCTTCACCTCGGCGGTGGCCGACCCGGTCTGCGCGCTCGTCTTCGGCCCCCCGCCGCCGCTCGCGCGGGTGCTGGTCGGCGGCCGGGTCGTGGTCGAGGACGGCGAGCTGCGGACCGTCCCCCAGGACGCCGCCGGGCGCGCGGGCGCCGAGGCCCACCGCCGGCTGATGCGGCTGGCGGACGAACGTGGCCTGACCGCCGCCAAGGAGCTCCACTGACCGGGAGACTAGGGTGGGAATGTCCCGAACGAGCAGAAAGGCGATCCCGTGCCCGAGGAACTCCCCGACGAGCGGCTGGCGCAGCTCAAGAGCACTTTCGCGTCGATCGACACAGACGGCGACGGCTACATCAGCGAGGCCGAGCTGACGCGGCACTTCCCGGGTCTCCCGGCGGAGGCGCTGGGGGCGATGAGCCAGGCCGCCGACTCCGACCAGGACGGCCGCTACTCGCTGGAGGAGTTCATCCGCACGGTCTCCTGACCTTTCCGGGTCACCTGGCGCATCCGCGTCGAAGAACCGGCCGCGACGCCCGTCGGTCAGGCGGGCGGGCCGGTGTGGTCCTCCTCGAAGATGTCGGCGGCCGACCGGACGATGAGCGGGTCCGGGGTGCCGACCACCTCGTAGTCCTTCTTGTCGTAGTGGAACAGGCTCAGCACGTGACGCATGGCCTCCACCCGGCCGCGCTTCTTGTCGTTGCTCTTGATGACCGTCCAGGGAGCCTCGGGGATGTCGGTGTGGAGGAACATCTCCTCCTTGGCGACGGTGTAGTCGTCCCACCTGTCGAGCGAGGCCAGGTCCATCGGCGACAACTTCCACTGCCTCACGGGGTCGACCTGGCGGATGATGAAGCGGGTGCGCTGCTCGGAGCGGGTCACCGAGAACCAGAGCTTGATCAGACGGATGCCGTCGCGTACCAGGGCCCCCTCGAACTGCGGCGCCTGCTGCATGAACTCGCGGCACTGGGCCTCGGTGCAGAAGCCCATCACGCGCTCGACCCCGGCACGGTTGTACCAGGAGCGGTCGAACAGGACGATCTCCCCGGCGGCGGGCAGGTGGGCGATGTAGCGCTGGAAGTACCACTGGGTGCGCTCGCGTTCCGACGGCTTCTCCAACGCGACCACCGTGGCGCCGCGGGGGTTGAGGTGCTCCATGAACCGCTTGATGGTGCCGCCCTTGCCCGCCGCGTCCCGGCCCTCGAACAGGATGACCAGCCGCTCCCCGTTCGCCTTGACCCAGTACTGCAGCTTGAGCAACTCGATCTGCAGCAGCCGCTTGACGCGCTCGTACTCCTGCCGCTGCATGCGCTCGGAATACGGATAGTGCTCGCGCCAGGTGTCGAACGGGCTGCCGTCAGGCCGCAGCAGCACCGGATCGTCATCGTCACTGTCGTCCACGATCAGGCCCGGCGTCGAATCCAGCAAGCGAACCTGCTCCGTGTCCGGAAGGGCAACCTGCTTCACGCCCACCGCCTCGTCGTTCTCGCCTCGCATCAGCTTCCCGTACCCGCCAAGCCATCAGGGGAACGGTTCGGGACGATCAGGTTAATCCCGTACGGCATCACCAGCACCGTGCGGTCGTCCTGGCCGCCGGCGTACCGGTGTGGTTCCTTGGAACACACCGGTGTCAAGATGATGGGTCACGCCTTCCTGCCCGCTCGCACCGGGCAGGAAGGCGTGTCAGGACATTGTTCACCATCCTGTAGGGGTTCGTAGTGGTTCAGCAGGTTCTGGTCGCCCCCGACAAGTTCAAGGGATCGCTGACGGCGGCCGAGGTGGCCGCCCGGGTCTCGGCCGGGCTCGGCGTCCCCACGGTGGAGCTGCCGGTGGCCGACGGGGGCGACGGCACCGTGGACGCGGCCGTGGCCGGCGGGTTCAGCCGGGTCACGATCGAGGTCACCGGGCCCACCGGCGAGCGGATCTCCGCCTCGTACGCCTGGCAGGACGCCGCCGCGACGGCGGTGGTGGAGCTGGCGGAGGCGTCGGGGCTGCGCCGCCTCCCCGGCGGGCACGAGCCGCTGACCGCCACCAGCCACGGCACGGGCGAGCTGATCGCGGACGCCGTGCGCCGGGGCGCCAAGCGCGTGGTCCTGGGGCTGGGCGGGAGCGCCTGCACCGACGGCGGAGCGGGCATGGCGCAGGCGCTCGGCGCGCGCCTGCTGGACGCCGACGGCGGCGACCTCCCCCGGGGCGGGGCCGCGCTGAAGGAGCTCGCCCGGATCGACCTGTCGGGGTTCGTGGACGTCTCCGGTGTGGAGTTCGTGGTGGCCAGTGATGTGGACAACCCGCTCCTCGGCCCGCACGGCGCCGCCGCCGTCTACGGGCCCCAGAAGGGCGCCACCCCGGACGACGTCAAGACGCTGGAGGCCGGTCTGACCCGGCTGGCCGCCGTCGCGACCGCCACTCACGGGCTGATGGGCGCGCCGGAGCGCAGGAGCTCGCGACGAGAGAGCGAGGGACGAGCCAACGAGGAGCGAAGCGGGCGCGACCATGAGCACGAGCACGACGACACGCCGCGCGCGATGGGCGTGGCGGGCGCGCCGGGGGCGGGGGCGGCCGGCGGGGTGGGGTTCGCCGCGCTGGCGTTCCTGCACGCCGAGATCCGGCCCGGCATCGGCTACCTGCTCGACCTGCTCGGGTTCGGCGAGCTGGTCAAGGACGCGCGGCTGGTGATCACCGGCGAGGGGTCGCTCGATGAGCAGTCCCTGCGCGGCAAGGCCCCCGTCGGGGTGGCGCGGGCCGCGGCCGAGGCGGGCGTCCCCGTGGTGGCCGTCTGCGGGCGCCGTACGCTCACCGACGACGAGCTGCGGGCCGCCGGCATCGAGGCCGCCTACGCCCTCACCGACCTCGAACCCGACCCCGAACGCTGCATGGCCGAGGCCGGGCCCCTGCTCGAACGCCTGGCCGCACGGCTGGCAGCCGTCCATCTCCAAGAGGACTAGATGATCGATCTGGTGATCCGATCCCGCCGCACCGTCACCCCCGAGGGGGAGCGGGCGGCGGCGGTGGCCGTGCGGGGCGAGAAGATCGCGGGCCTGTACGACTACGACGCCCCGCTCGACGCCGCCGAGGACATCGACCTGCGCGACCTGGCCCTGCTCCCCGGCCTGGTCGACACCCACGTGCACGTCAACGAACCGGGGCGGACGCACTGGGAGGGGTTCGGCTCGGCGACCAGGGCGGCCGCCGCCGGAGGCGTCACCACGATCCTCGACATGCCGCTCAACTCCCTCCCGCCCACCGTGAACGTGGCCGCCTTCGAGGCCAAGCTGCGGGCCGCCGAGGGGCAGTGCCACGTGGACGTGGGCTTCTGGGGCGGGGCCGTGCCGGGCAACGTCAAGGACCTCGCCCCCCTGCGCGAGCGCGGGGTCTTCGGGTTCAAGTGCTTCATGTCGCCGTCGGGGGTGGAGGAGTTCCCGCCGCTTGGCGACTCCGAGCTGCGGGAGGCGCTGACCGAGGTGGCCGCGGTCGGCGGGGTGATGGTGGTGCACGCCGAGGACCCGGCGCTGCTCGGGGAGCCGGCCGGGCCGACGTACCGGGAGTTCCTGGAGTCGCGGCCGGGGGAGTCGGAGCGCAGCGCCGTCGCGCGGGTGGTGGGGCTGGCGGCGCGGACCGGCGCCCGGGTGCACATCCTGCACGTCTCCAGCGCCTCCTGCCTGGAGGTGCTGGAGTCGGCTCAGGCCGAGGGTGTGGCGGTCACGGCGGAGACGTGCCCCCACTACCTGACGCTGGCGGCCGAGCAGGTGCCCGAGGGGGCGACCGCGTACAAGTGCTGCCCGCCCATCCGCTCCGAGGCCAACCGCGACCTGCTGTGGGACGGGCTGGCCAGGGGCGTGCTGAGCTGCGTCGTGTCCGACCACTCGCCCTCGCCCGCCGACCTCAAGGTGCCCGACTTCGCCGCCGCCTGGGGCGGCATCGCCTCACTCCAGCTCGGGCTGCCCGCGGTCTGGACGGAGGCGTCGCGGAGGGGGTACGGGCTGGGGGACGTGGTGCGCTGGATGTCGGCCAATCCGGCGGCGATGGCCGACATTCCCGGAAAAGGCGGGATAAAGCCCGGTAATGATGCCGATTTGGTGGCATTCGACCCGGCCGCCGACAACGCGGTGGACGCCGCGCGCCTGCACCACAAGAACCCGGTCACCCCGTATCACGGCCGGGTGCTCAAGGGCGCCGTACTGACCACCTGGCTGCGCGGGCGGCCCGTGGACGACGTGCCGCACGGACGATTCCTGTTGGGAGAGCAGTAGATTTGCCAGGTTTCAGCACCCTGCCGGACCTCGCCCTGCGCACGCTCGGCGGATCGGTCGTGGCGGCCAGCGACGAGTCGTTCGCCGAGAAGGAGAGCCTGATCCGGCCGGGGCGGCCCGGCTTCCAGGCGGAGACGTTCGGGAGCAAGGGGCAGGTCTACGACGGGTGGGAGACCCGCCGGCGCCGCTCGCCCGGCCACGACTGGGCCCTGGTACGGCTCGGCGTCCCCGGCGTGATCCGCGGCGTGGTGATCGACACGTCCTGGTTCAAGGGCAACTACCCGCCCCACGCCCGCGTCGAGGCCGCCTCGGTCGAGGGCCACCCCTCCCCGGCCGAGCTCGAGGCCGCTCCGTGGACGGAGATCGTGCCCCGGGCCGAGCTCACCGGCGACAGCGAGCACCACTTCGCCGTCACCGACGAGCGCCGGTTCACCCACGTGCGGCTGAGCATCTTCCCCGACGGCGGCGTCGCGCGCCTCCGGGTGCACGGGGAGGCCCGGCCCGACCTGTCCGTGTACGACGGGCTCGGCCTCGACCTGGCCGCGCTCGCGAACGGCGCGCTGGTCACCGCCTGCTCCAACGAGTTCTACTCGGCCCCCAACAACGCCATCGCCCCCGGCCTGGCCCGCCACCAGGCGGAGGGCTGGGAGACCGCCCGCCGCCGCGGCGACGGGAACGACTGGCTGGTCATCCGGCTGGCCGGGCGCGGCGTGATCGGTCTGGCCGAGATTGACACCACGAACCTGCTGTTCAACGCGCCGGGCGCGGTCTCGCTGACGGGCCTGGACGGTGACCGGGAGGTGGAGCTCCTCCCGAGGACGCGCCTGCAGCCCGACACCCCGCACCGCTTCCGCCTGGCCCACCCTGACCCGGTCACGCACGTACGGGTGGACATCTACCCGGACGGCGGCCTGGCCCGCGTCCGCCTCCACGGCCACCTCGCCACGCCCTGACCAACCCGCGTCCGCCTCGCCAACCCCAGGCCGTGGCGGCCGCCCAAGCCTCAGCGCCGCCTCACCCGTGCGACGGCTCTCTGTCGACGGCTCTCTGTCGGCGGCGCGGGCGTTCCGGCGATCGCCCGTGCGCCGCCGAAGGGACCTCACTGCCAGAGGACGACCGTGGCCCCCTGCGGCCGCTCGCTGTTGGGCAACGGCCGCTGGAACTGGACCACCCCGCGGTTGCCCAGCCGCTGCACCCGCACCTTGAACCCCAGCGCCTCTAACTCCGCCTTGGCGTCCCTGACCTCCTTGCCGATCACCGCCGGCACCAGGGCGAACTGCTGGTCGTCGCGGGCCTCGTCGTCCCTGTCGCCGTTGAACCAGTCCCAGAAGTCCGTCTGGCACCGGGCCACCGTGACCATGACCTGCGCGCCCTTGTCCACCTCGGACTTCGCCTTGGGCGTCTGCGCGATGACCGTGCACGGCTCGGCGTCGTCGTCGACCTCGTTGACCTGCACCTGGAAGCCCAGACCGCCGAGATATTGGGCGGCCTCGTCCTTGGGCATGCTGTTGACGTCGGGCATCACCATGCCGGCGCTGACGTAGATGTCGACCTTGGCGCCCTCCCGCACCTTCTCGCCGACCTGCGGCGAGGTGCGGATGACCTTGTCGCGCTCGACCTCCTGGTTGGCCAGCCGCTTGACGACGCCCACGGTCAGCCCGGCATCGGCGATCTTGGCCCGGGCCTGATCGCCGGTCATGCCCTCGGTGTTGGGCACGGCGACGCGCTTGGGCCCGAGCGAGGGGACCAGCGTGATCGTGGTGCCCTTCTCCACCTCGGTGGCGGCCGCCGGGTCGGTGCTGAGGACCAGGCCCGCGGCCATCTTCTCGTTGTTGACGCCGTCGGCCTCCTGGACCTTGAAACCGGCCGCGGCGGCGCTGCTCTTGGCCAGCGCCAGGTTCTTGCCGACCAGGTCGGGGACGGTGACCATCTCGGGCTGCGCGAAGTACCAGCCGGTCAGCCCGACCGCGACCACCATCACCCCGGCGAGCAGCACCAGGAACCAGTTGGGCTTGAACCCCGCCCGCTGCCGCTGCGGCGGCACCTCCGCCCGCGGCTGGATCAGGGTGTGGGCGGGGGCGGGCTGGGGCATCGAGGCGGCGCCGGAGGCGTTGAAGACCTGCGTCCGGGCGTGGGAGGCCGGCGGGTTGGTCAGGCGCGGCAGCATCCGGTGCGCGTCGACGGCGGCCACGAGCATCGCGGTCGCGTCGGCGGGGCGCTGGTCCGGCTCGCGGGCCGTGGCCTGGGTCACCAGCGTGTCGATCAGCGGCGGCACGTCGGCGAACACCGAGGACGGCGCGGGCACGGTGTCGTGGACGTGCCGGTAGGCCACCGACATGGGCGTCGCGCCGTCGTACGGCTGCTGGCCGGTGACCAGCTCGAACAGCATGATGCCCGCGGCGTAGACGTCGCTGCGCACGTCGGCGGCGCCGGTGGTGACCTGTTCGGGCGCCATGTAGCCGATGGTGCCGATCATCACGCCGGTGCGGGTCTGGTTGGTGGCCTCGATGGCCCGGGCCAGGCCGAAGTCGACGACCTTGACCCGGCCGTCGTCGGTCATCAGGACGTTTTCCGGCTTCACGTCGCGGTGGACCATCCCGGCCTGGTGGGCCGCGCCGAGGGCGGCGAGCACCGGGATCATGATCTCGAGCGCCTCGCGGGCGGGCAGTCTGCCGCGCTCGCGCAGGATGTCGCGCAGCGTCTTGCCGGGCACGTACTCCATCGACAGGTAGACGACGTCGTTGTCCGTGCCCTGGTCGAAGACGTGCACCACGTTGGGGTGTGAGAGGCGGGCAACCGACTTGGCCTCGCCGATGAACCTGCGCACGAACGCGGGGTCCTCGGCCAGTGAGCCGTGCATGACCTTCAGCGCCACCGTCCGGTCCAGGCGGACGTCCAGCGCGAGGTAGACGGTCGCCATACCGCCCCGGGCGATCCGGCTCTCGATGCGGTAGCGCCCATCGAGGAGCCGCCCGACCAGGGGGTCCGCAGTCGTCGTATCCACCCCGCTGAGTTTACGGGCGTTTTGCCACTGGGAGGGCCTCACCGCCCGAAACCGATGCTGAGACGTTCCCGTTGGAACGTCCCAGCTCCTCACGCGTCACTCGGGTCGGCGAGTCACCGGCACTCGGGTCGGCGAGTCACCGGCACCCGGGCCGGGGCGTCGTCGGCATCCGGGCCGGGGAGTCGTCGGCATCCGGGGGAGGAGGTCGTCGGCGCTCCGGTCAGGGAGTCATCGGTGAGGAGGCCTCGGCGTAGCGCCTGCGCGGGATGCGGCCCGCCAGCCGCGCCAGCCGTCCCGCCTCCACGGCCTGCTTCATGGCGACCGCCATGAGATCGGGCCGCTGCGCCCTGGTGACCGCCGTGGCCAGCATCACGGCGGCGCAGCCCAGCTCCATCGCCAGCGCGGCGTCGCTGGCCGTGCCGATGCCCGCGTCGAGCACCACCGGCACGGACACGGCCTCCACGATCAGCTCGATGCTGTGCGGGTTGCGGATGCCGAGCCCCGAGCCGATCGGCCCGCCCAGCGGCATGACGGCCGAGCAGCCCGCCTGCTCCAGCCGCCGCGCCAGCGCGGGGTCGTCCCCGATGTACGGCAGCACCACGAACCCGTCGGCCACCAGCCGCTCGGCCGCGTCGAACGTCTCGATCGGGTCGGGCAGCAGGGTCCGCTCGTCGGAGATGACCTCGACCTTGATCCAGTTGGTGCCGAGGGCCTCCCTGGCCAGCCGCGCCGTCAGCACGGCCTCGCCCGCCGTGAAGCAGCCCGCGGTGTTGGGGAGCACCTTGATGTCCCGCTTGCGCAGCACATCCAGGACCGAGCCGCGGGCGTTCGGGTCGAGCCGCCGGATCGCCACCGTGGTCAGCTCGGTGCCGGACGCGGCCAGCGCCTGGTCGAGCACGTCGAGCGAGGGCGCGCCGCCGGTGCCCATGATGAGCCGGGAGGAGAAGCTCTCCCCGGCGATGATCAGATCATCCACCTTGCACCGCCGTCAGAACCTCCACCCGGTCACGGTCGCTGAGCGCCGTCGTCTCCCACGAGCTCCGCGTGACCACCTCGTCGTTGACGGCCACGGCCACTCCGGTGGTGGCCGTGGTCAATGTGCGTACGGCCTGCGCCACGGTCGTGCCGTCGGCCACCTCGTGCGAGGCCCCGTTGATCATCACAATCATGAAATATCCCGAAATCTCCCGGGCGAGCACATGGCCGCGAGCTCGCCCTCCTCGCCCAGCAAAATGTCCGCCGTGAGCGGCGCCAGGAGCACGCCGCCCCGGTGATGGCCGGTGGCCAGCGCCAGCCCCGGGGTGCCGCTGGGGCCGATGAGCGGCAGGTTGTCCGGCGTGCCCGGCCGCAGCCCGGCCACCACGTCGGAGACCTCCAGCTCCGTGATGCCCGGCACCAGCTCCCTGGCGTCGCGCAGCAGCTCGTAGAGCCCGCCCGCGGTCACCCTGGTGTCGAAGCCCATCTCCTCCTGTGTGGCCCCGACCACCAGCTCGCCGTCGCCCCGGGGGACGAGGTAGACCGGTGTGCCGAGCACGGTGCCGCGGACGCACCGGGTGAGCAGCGGCTGCGGCGAACGCAACCGCATGATCTGCCCCTTGACCGGCCGGACCGGCACCTCGGCCAGCCCGGCGCTCCACGCCCCGGCCGCCAGGATCACCCGCTCCGCCCGCAGCTCGGCTCGCCGGTCGTCGCCGCCGGGCGGCTCCAGGCGTACCCCTGTGACCCGGCCGCCGTCGCACAGCAGCTCGCCGACGCGCGCCCGTACGAGCTGGACTCCCCGCCGGTCGAGCGCGGCGAGCAGCGCCGCCGTCACGCGGCGCGGGTCCACCCAGGAGTCGCCGACGGCCAGCAGCCCGCCCCGCACCGAGGGGGCCAGCATGGGCTCCAGGCGGCGGCACTCGCGCCCGGTCAGCCGCCGGACGGGCAGCTCCAGCTTCTCCAGGTACGCGGCCAGCTCGTCCAGCGCGGCCAGGTCGTCCGCCCCGAACGCCACGTCGAGCGTCCCCTCGGAGCGCAGGTCCAGGGCCTCGGGGCCGGCCAGCCCCGCGTCGGCGGCCAGCTCGGCGGCGAAGGCGGGCCAGCGGCGCAGCGACGCCACACCGAGCCGCAGCAGCGGCACCTCCGTGTAGGTGACCTCGCTGACCGGCGCCAGCATCCCCGCCGCCGCGTGCGAGGCCCCCGAGGCGGGGGCCGGGTCCACCAGGGTGACGGGCCGCCCTTCGCGGGCCAGCCGCCAGGCCAGCGAGAGACCGACGACCCCGCCGCCCACGATCACATCCATCCGCGCTCCCTTCGCCGGCATGATCCGGATCAGGTGTCTTGCGGTCGAAGGCCCGATGGCAGCCTTCCTCTCAGCCCGGTCACGGCCGGACTCCCGCGCGTCTTACGCCCCCAGCCTACGGCCTCGCTGCGACGCCCGGACACCGGCCCACGTTAGGGTCATGAACGTGAACGAAGTCGTGGTGGTGGGAGCGGGTCTGGCCGGAGTGCGCACCGTGGAGGCGCTGCGCGCACAGGGGTTCGGCGGGCGGATCACGCTGGTCGGCGAGGAACGGCATCGCCCCTACGACCGTCCACCCCTGTCCAAGGCCGTGCTGTTCGGCGACGCCGACACCAGCTACGTCGACACCGACCTGGCCTCGCTCGACGTGGTGTTCCAGCCGGGGGTCAGCGCCAAGGCGCTGCGCGAGGGGGTCGTGGAGACCACCGAGGGCGAGCTCGGCTACGACGGGCTGGTCATCGCCACCGGCGCCGAGCCGATCAGGCTGCCCGGCGACGGCCCGCAACACGTGCTGCGCACGCTCGACGACGCTCACGAGCTCAGGGCCATGCTCGTCCCCGGCGCCCGTGTCTCGATCATCGGCGCCGGCTGGATCGGCGCGGAGGTGGCCACCGCCGCCCGCCGCGCCGGGTGCGCGGTGACCGTGATCGAGGCCGGCCCGGCGCCGCTCGCGACGGCCGTCGGCGCCGAGATCGGGGCCCGCACCGAGCGCTGGTACGACGGCATCGACCTGCGGCTCGACACCATGGTCGACTCCGTGGACGAGGGCGGCGTGCGGCTGGTGGGCGGCGAGTTCGTGGACGCCCACGTGGTGGTCACGGGCATCGGCGTGCGCCCGGCCGTCGAATGGCTCACCGGCGCCGACATCGACCTCCACAACGGCGTCGTCGTGGACGAGCACCTGCGCGCCTCCCTCCCGAACACGGTCGCCGTCGGCGACTGCGCCGCCTGGTGGTCGCGCCGCTGGCAGACCAGGCTCAGGGTCGAGCACTGGGACACCGCGCTCAACGCCCCCGAGGTGGCCGCCGCGAGCCTGCTGGGCGAGGACGTCGCGTACGATCCCGTTCCGTACTTCTGGTCGGAACAGTTCGGGCACATGGTGCAATACGCCGGTCATCATTTGGCAGGCGAGCGCCTGATCTACCGGGGCGAGCCGGAGGGCAAGTGGTCGGCCGTCTGGCTCACGGCCGACGACGCCCTCGCCGCGGTGCTCGCCGTGGACCGGCCGCGAGACCTCGTACAGGGGCGCAGAATCATCGGCGCGGGACACCGTCTCGACGCGGAACGCCTGGTAGATCCAGAAGTCTCTCTACGGGATTGTGTTGTTTGAGCAAGCACGGCATGTGGTAGTTGTGGTTTCGTGACGCTTTCTGTTGCACAGATCGACCGGGAGACCGACCAACTCGTCGACGAGTGGCTCACGCTCCCCGAAGTGGCCTCGCGCCTAGACCTTTCGATCGGGCGGGCCAAGCAACTCCTCAAGGACCACAAGCTGCTCGGCGTACGCCGGGGGGGCGGCGGGCCACAGGTGCCCGCTGTGTTCCTCGATGGAAAGGACGTGATGAAGGGCCTGCCCGGCACGCTGACCGTGTTGCTGGACGCCGGCTACGACGATGTCGAGTCGCTGCGCTGGCTCTTCACCCCTGACGAGTCCCTGCCCGGATCGCCCATCGAGGCGATCAAGGCCGGCCGTCACACTGAGGTCAAGCGGCGTGCCCAAGCCCTCGGTTTCTGAAGCCCGCCTCTATCTCTGCACCGACGGCCGCCGCGACCGCGGCGACCTGGCGGAGTTCCTCGACTCGGTGCTGGCCGGCGGCGTGGACATCATCCAACTGCGGGAGAAGGGTCTGGAGGCCCGCGAAGAACTCGCGCTCCTCGAAGTCTTCCGCGACGCCTGCGACCGGCACGGCAGACTGCTGGCCGTCAACGACCGGGCGGACGTCGCCTACGCCGCCCGGTCCGACGTGCTCCACCTGGGGCAGGACGACCTTCCTGTGACGGTCGCGCGAGAGATACTCGGCGACGACATCGTCATCGGACGGTCCACCCACTCCGTGGCCGAGGCTTCCGCCGCGGCAGCGGAGCCGGGCGTCGACTACTTCTGCTGCGGCCCCATCTGGCCCACGCCCACCAAGCCCGGCCGCCCGGCCCCCGGCCCGCCGCTGCTCCGGCACGCGGCGGCGCTGGAGACGTCGCGGCCGTGGTTCGGGATCGGCGGCATCGACCTCGCGAACCTGGACGAGGTGATGTCGTACGGCGTGCGCCGCGTGGTGGTCGTACGCGCGATCACGGACGCGGAGGACCCGGGCGCGGCGGCGGCGGAGTTCGCCAAGCGCCTGTCCTCCGCCTGACCGGCAAGCCCCTGACCGGCAAGCCCCTGACCGCGGCGGCCACCTGACCGCAGGAGGCCGCCCGGCCGTACGGGGCCCTGTGACCCACGAGGCGCCCGCCACCACACGGGCGCCTCCGAGTCGGCGGCCGGGCCCAAGGTGGCGATCCCCTGCCCAGGACAGGTCAGGTCAGGTCTTGCGGGAGGTGGCGGCGATGGCCAGCTCCGTCAGAGCCGCGCGGGCCTCCACCGTGATCGGCGCCTCGTCCAGCGCGGACAGCGCGTCCCCCAGATAGTCGCCGATCAGGTCCTCGCACTCCTGCAGCGCACCCGTCTCGTCGATGATCTGCCGCAGCGTCTCCACCCCGTGCTCGTCCAGCCCGGGATCCCCCAGCAGTTGCCGGACGGTATCCGCCGCACCCGGGGACGCGGCCGCCAGCGTGCGGGCCACGAGCATCGTCCGCTTGCCCTCCCGCAGGTCGTCGCCGGCGGGCTTGCCCGTCTGCGCCGGGTCGCCGAACACCCCCAGGATGTCGTCACGCAGCTGGAACGCGATCCCGACCCGCGTGCCGTAACCCGTGCACAGCTCGTCCATCCAGGGCGCGAGCTTGCCGCCGGCGAGCACCAGCCCGAGCCTGAGCGGCTGCTCCACCGAGTATTTGCCGCTCTTGAACAGCGCCACCCGCAGCGCCGACTCGAACGTGTTCTCGCCGTGGGCCTGCTCCAGCAGGTCGAGGTACTGGCCGCACATCAGCTCCGTACGCATGTGGTCGTGCACGGGCTGGGCCGCCGCCAGGGACTCGGGCGGCAGGCCGCTGGTGCGCCACATCTCGCCCGACCAGATCAGCAGCAGGTTGCCCAGCAGGATCGCCGCGCCCTCGCCGAACTGCTCCGCGGACCCGTACCAGGCGGACTTCTCGTGCAGCGCCTGGAACCGGCGGTGCGCGGACGGCATGCCCCTGCGCAGGTCGCTCTTGTCCATCACGTCGTCGTGCACCAGCGCGCTGGCCTGCAGCAGCTCCAGCGAGGCCGCCGCGGTGAAGATCGCGGGCACGTCCGTGCCGCCCGCGCCGCGCCAGCCCCAGTAGCAGAACGCCGGACGCAGTCGCTTGCCGCCGGCCAGCAACTCGTCGGCGGCCGTGCGCAGCGGCTCGAGCTCGGGGTCACCGGGGGCGGGCAGCTGTCGTTCGACGAACTCTCCGAGGGCACGCTCCACCTGTGTGCGGAGGGTGTTCATGCCAACGGCGTCAGTGGTCATGCCTTGAGACTAGTGGCCGTGTGCGGGGGATCGGATGTGCAGGTGTCCCAATAGGGGCATCTGGGGTGGCGTGGATGGTGATGTGCCGCTCGTGCCGGTGACATGGCTGTGGCGGCAGGGGTGACACGGCCGTGACCTTGAGTCGGCGAGGTCCCTGTAACCTTGGCACATGGCGCTTGGTCGACCCTCCATCCTGCCCGATCGTGTTCCCACCGTCCGCGACATGCTCGCCGCCGGTGGCCGGTCGTTCTCCTTCGAGTTCTTCCCGCCGAAGACCGACGAGGGAGAGCGGCAGCTCTGGAAGGCGATCAGGGAGCTGGAGTCGCTGCGGCCGACGTTCGTGTCGGTGACCTACGGCGCGGGCGGCTCCACGCGCGACCGCACGGTCGACATCGTCGAGCGGATCGCCCACGACACGACGCTCACGCCCGTGGCGCACTTCACGGCGGTCAACCACTCGATCCGCGAGCTGCGTCACCTGGTGGGGCGCTTCGCCGACGCCGGGGTGCGCAACATCCTGGCCGTCCGCGGCGACCCCCCTGGCGACCCGACGGCCGAGTGGTTGCAGCACCCCGAAGGCGTCCTCTACGCCGAGGAGCTGGTGCGGCTGATCAGGCAGGCGGGCGACTTCTGCGTCGGCGTCGCCGCCTTCCCGTACAAGCACCCGCGCTCGCCGTCCATCGAGAGCGACACCGAGTTCTTCGTGCGCAAGTGCGAGGCGGGGGCCGACTACGCGATCACGCAGATGTTCTTCCGCGCGGACGACTACCTGCGGCTGCGCGACCGGGTGGCGGCCAGGGGGTGTGACACGCCGATCATCCCCTGCATCATGCCGGTGACGCAGATGAGCACGATCGCGCGCTCGGAGCAGCTGTCGGGAGCGCCGTTCCCGGCGGAGGTGGCGGCCCGCTTCGAGGAGGTGGCCGACGACCCGGCGGCGGTGCGGCGGCTGGGCATCGAGCACGGGGCCGAGCTGTGCCGGCGGCTGCTCGACGAGGGCGCGCCGGGCATCCACTTCATCACCTTCAACCGCTCCAGCGCGTCGCGCGAGGTCTTCCAACGCCTCGACGCGGTGCCCCTTTCCGCCTGAAAACCTGTCGTTCTTTACGGCTCTTTACGGCTCGTTCTTTACGGCGGAGCACGGGCGGCGCCACCCGCCGCCCGTGGCCGGTGACCTCCAGGAAGACGCCCGCTGACCCGCACGTGGCCGGCCGCCGCAACGGCGCAACGTGGGCCTCTTCGGGGGTTCACAAGCGTTGACCCCGCGCGATCGGCAAGATCGCCCGACGAAGAACCCCAACGCTTCCCACCCGCCGCACGACATTGCGCCGCCCCCGTCGCCCATCTTCGCGCCGCACGCATTGCGCCGGGCTCCGCCGACCTCCCTTCTCGCCGCACCGGCGCCGGAGGGGCCGTGCGGACCTGGGCCGAATGCCGGGTGGGAGGCGCGCTGGGCGGGGCCGGACGCCGGGGCCGGACGTCGAGTGGGGAGGCGCGCTGGGGTTGGGTGCGTCGCTTCGCGTTTCGCTGGCCGTCCTTCCGTCACCGCGCCGTGGGATCGGGCCCGATCCCGTCGCTCGCAGTGCTGGGTCCAGGGGTCGTCGCCGCGTGGTGCCGGTCCACCCAGGTTGTCGCCCGCTGTGCCGGGTCGTCGCCCGCAGCGTCGGGGCCATCGGTCGTCGGTTGCCTCGAGGTCCGTTGGGGTGGTGAGTGCGGTGGGAGGCAAGGGGCCCGTCACCCGCCCGCAGGGGGACCGGGCGGGTGACGGGCAGGGGGTTATAGACGGTTAGTAAAGGGGTGACTACCTTGCGTAATGGATGGTGCCCCAAGTAATCAGCAGACAAACCCGATGGTCATGGGTTCATCCGGGAGGTGATCCTCACGTCAAGGGCAGGGGGCGGCCCATGATGGCGTAGTCCTCGTAGCCGCCCGGGAAGATGAACCTCGAGAGCAGGTCCGTGAAGCCCATGCTGGCGTAGAGGTGGCGGGCGGCCGTGGGCTGGTCGTGGGTGGACAGGACGGCCGAGCGCTCGGGGCGGCCCGCGCAGAGGGTGCGGATCATGGCGCGGCCGATGCCCTTGCTCTGGAAGTCCGGGTGGACGTGGATCTCGGCCAGCTCCAGCGCGTAGCCGAGCCAGGCGGTGGCGGCCTCCTGGCCGATCCGGTCCGTCAGGGCGCGGAAGACCACGTCGTGCCACCACTGCCCGGGGGTGCCGCGGAAGCCGTAGGCGAAGCCGACGGTGAGGGGAGCGGAAAGGGACGGATCGCGCAATTCTGCGAAATAACACTGAAAATGGGGATAAGTCGCGTGATTTCGCATAATGGTTTTGCGGCCGTTGATCTGGTCCGCGGGCGGGTTCATGGCGGCCGCGTAGACGTCGATCACCGTGTCCAGCCGCTCGACGAACTCGGCCGGCCCCGCCCCGCGAAACTCGATCACCCGTCGCACACTACTCGACGTCCACCGCCGTGCCGCCGGTGATCCGCACGAGCTCGTCAAACGTCGTCGGGAACACGGTCAGCGGATGCCCCCCGGCCGCCCACACCACCTCGTGCTTGCTCAGCCAGTTGTCCACCAGGGTCCGCACGGGAGCCGGATGCCCGACCGGGGCCACGCCGCCGATGGGCTGTCCGGTCGCCGCCCTCACGAACTCCGGCGTCGCCCGGCGTACCTTCCCGACCCCCGCGGTGCGGGCGATCAGCTCCACGTCCACGCGGTGCGCCCCGCTGGTCAGCACGAGCAGCGGCGCGCCGTCCGCGTCGAAGATCAGGCTGTTGGCGATGGCCCCGACCTCGCACCCGACCTGAGCCGCGGCGGTCGCCGCCGTGGGCGCCTTCTCGGGCAGGACGATGACCTCACCGTCCGCCCCCAGTTCGCGCAGGGCGGATTGAACGACGACCGCGTTGGCCGGCAACTTCTCAGACATGGACACACTCTAAACAGGTTGACCGCTTCATTACCGATTCATGATGAGTGGTATAAGGTCAACTGATCGTTTGCTCATGGTATGCGAGGTGGTACTGGTGGGGGCTCGACGGCTGCCCGGAGTGGCTGCTCTCTTGACGGCAGGCGCCGTCGCACTCTCGGGCTGCGGCGCGCATGGATTGCATCGTTCGACGGCGTCCATGAGGACGGCGTCCCCGACCACCACACATACCTCCGCGGGAGCCCGATCCGGTCCCGCCGCCATCACCCCCGCCACGGTCACCGCGCCGGGCAAGACGCTCAGGCTCGGCGCCAAGGGCAAGTCCGTCCAGTGGCTGCAGAGGCGCCTGGCCCAGCTCGGCTACCGCCCCGGCAGGGCCGACGGCCGGTACGGGGGCGCGACGCTGGCGGCCGTGTGGGCGTTCCAGAAGGTGAACGGCATCAAGCCGACCAGCACCGTCGCCAGGCGCACATGGGACGCCCTGGAGAGCCCCAGGTCGCCGCAGGTCCTGGTCAAGAACGGCAAGCCGACCCGCGCCGAGGTCAACCTCACCAAGCAGATCATGGTCCTGTACGTGGACGGCGAGGTGAAGCTGATCACCCACGTGTCCTCCGGCAGCGGCGTCCCCTACTGCGAGTCCGCCGCGTGGCAGGGCAAGCAGCAGCGGTTCTGCGGCTCGGCCACCACGCCGACGGGCGACTACGCGACGACGTGGCGCGCTCGCGGCTGGCACAAGTCGTACCTGGGGCAGCTCTACAACCCGATCTTCTTCAACGGCGGCATCGCCTTCCACGGCGCGCTGTCGGTGCCGCTGTATCCGGCTTCGCACGGGTGCGTGCGCATGCCGATGAACGTGGCCGAGGTCCTGCCCGGGATGCTGGGCAAGGGCGTGCCGGTGCACGTCCGGGGCAGGTTCAAGCGGCTCTGAGACGCGCGTTCTGAGCACGCCCGCCGTGCCGCCGGCGGCATAACGCCCGCATAACCAGAAGCGGTGACGGGCCCGTTATGCCGCTTT
The DNA here is from genome assembly GCF_040680035.1 of Nonomuraea sp. NPDC052116. Taxonomy (NCBI): domain Bacteria; kingdom Bacillati; phylum Actinomycetota; class Actinomycetes; order Streptosporangiales; family Streptosporangiaceae; genus Nonomuraea; species Nonomuraea sp. NPDC052116. Next base: position 139,888 of record NZ_JBFAWA010000016.1, read on the forward strand.
TGCTGGACTCCCTCCTGACTTTCTTGGGGGGAGAGCATGACGACTGCGTTCATGACGCCGGCGCCCGTTCACACGACGGCGCGGCATACGGGACGGGCCCGCCTGTGGTGGCTGCTGGCGGCCGGGTGGGTCGCCCACGTGGCGTTACGGCTGTGGCTGTACCGGTATCACACGGGACCGGTGGCGAACCCGGACGAGACCGGATACCTCCTCGCCGCCCGCTGGCTGGCCGGCGGACCGGGCGCCGACCTCACCGGCTCGACCTTCTACCAGGGCGGCTATCCGCTGCTGCTGGTCCCGGTCTTCTGGCTGACCTCCGACCCCGTCCTGGCGTACCGGCTGGTGGCCGGGGTGGGGTCGATGGCGGCGGCGAGCGCGTACCCGCTGGCGTACCTGCTGCTGCGGCGGATGGGCCTGGGCCGGCGGGCGGCGCTGATCACGGCGTTCGTCGCGGCGCTGTCGCCGGCGCTGGTGGTGTTCTCCGGACTGGCGCTGACCGACGCGATCCTGCCCGTGCTCGTCCTGGCCTGGCTGCTCGCGCTGCACGACCTGGTCGCGTACGGGTCGGCGCGGGCCGGGGCGGTGGCGGGCGCGCTGTCGGCGTTCGCGATGGCGGCCCATCTGCGGGGGACCGTGGTCCTGGCGGTGTGCGTCCTGGCCGTCGTGGTGGTGTGGGTCCGCAAAAGGGCGGTGGTGCCGGGCCGCGGGAGGGCGGTGGGTCCGGCGGTCGCGGCGCTGGTGGGCGCGGCCGTGGTCGCGGTGGCGGGCAAGGCGCTCAACGGGGCGCTGAGCGCCGCGCTCTATCCGGGCGGGCCCCGCGACCTGTCGGGGCTGCTGGTGTCCAGGCTCACGAGCCTCGAAGGCCAGGCGTGGGCGCTGTCGGGGGCGGCCGGGCAGCTCTGGTACCTCGTCGCCGGCACCTGGGGGCTCGCGGGCATCGGCCTGGCGGGCGCGGCGGCCACGCTGGTACGGCGGTCCGCGCCGTACGCGCACCGCGTTCTCGCGGGCACGCTGCTGCTGACGACCCTGGGCATCGCGTACGCCTCCTCGGCCGCCCTCCCGGACGAGCACCGCGTCGGCAACTACGTCTACGGGCGCTACCTGGCCTGCGTCGCCGTGGCCTGGACCCTCGCCGGCCTGATCGTCCTCATCAAGGGTGGGCGCCTGGCCGTGGTGCGGCACGCGCTGGCCGCCGCCGGGCTGATGGCGGTGACCGGCGGGGTGGCCGCCTGGTACGCGGGGGACCGGCTGGAGCGTTACGCGTTCATCGCGTTCGACTTCCCCGAAGTGATCTTTCTCACGGGTGAGAACGACGCGCTGAACCTGGTCGAGGCCTCCGTGCCCGCCCTGATCCTGCTGGCCTGCCTGACCGGGGCGGCCTTCCTGACCGCGCGCCGGGCCAGACTGCTGCTGGTGGTCGGCGTGCTGGCGCTGATCGACATCGCGTTCACGGCCGGGCAGGCGCCCGCCCGCCCGTCGGGCGGCGTGGACTGGCTGCCGGCGCCGTCTCCCGGCCGCGTGGCGGTGGACCGGCGGGTGCGGTGGAACATCTGGGTGCCGCTGTCGTATCGGGTGTCGTGGACCCGGATCGAGTTCTACAACGGCCGGCCCCCGGCGGGCGCGTGCACGGCCGTGGTCCCGTACGGGACGGCTCCGCCGCCGGGCTGGGCCGCCACCGGACGCGGCGGCGCCCAGATGGGCTGGACGACCTGGTCGAACGACGGCTGCCACTGAGCCCTCAGGCCCGGGCGCCCGTGGCCCGCCTGCCTTCAGGTCCGGGCGCTCGCGGCTCGCCTGCCCTGCGCGGCCGCCATCGCCACCCCCGCGGCCTGGGCCAGCCCGGCCGCCACCAGGACGAGTACGGTGGCCGACTGCCACCCGGGAAGGCCGCCGGCGAAGTCAGGGGTGTCGTAGAGCCCCGCCAGCGCCCTGGCGGGGTTGACCAGCGCGACGAGGACAGCGAGGGCGTACGGGACGATCAGGACGCCCGACAGCACGAGCAGGGGCGTGCGGCCCCGGCCGCCCCGCCGCAGGAGCACGCCGATGACGGCGTACGCCACTCCCAGGACCCCCACGACCACGGCGGCGCCCAGTATCAGGCTCCAGGCGTCCCTGCCCACCGCCGTCATCCCGTCAGCGGCGAGCCGGCCGCCCGCCCACTCCGGGCCCGCGATCTGCGCCTTGACGGCCGCCTCGACGGCCACGAGGTTGACCCCCGCGTACGCCGCCGCCAGGACCGGCCCCAGCGCCGGCAGAACGAAATCGATCAGCCACCGCTTGCCCGCCATCCGGCCCCCCTCCGCTCCGGTCAGCTTCTCAGAAAGCGGGCATCCGGAGCTATCCGAGGGAGCGCAGGCCGGCGAGCGTGATCTCGGCCGCCCGGCGCGCCGTGCTCGACATCTGCTCCGCGGACAGGTCGTGGCCGAGGTCGGCGACGATCGCCAGCTTCACCGCCCCGAACATCGCGCCCACCGCGGCGGCCGCCTCCACCGGGTCCAGCTCGGGGTAGGCCTCCCGCAGCGCCCGTGCCAGCGTGGTCTGGCTCTCGAGCAGCATCACCAGCGCCCGCGCCCGCAGCGTGGGCTCTTTGAGCACGAGCCGGATCCGCAGCTCCGCGTCCTCGAACGTGAGCTCCTCGTACGTGGTCAGCCAGGTCAGGCTCTCCTCCACGATCCGCAGGAGGACGTCGCCCGGCGACTCGCCGGGAGCCCTGTCGGCCATCGCCGCGGCGGCCAGCTCCATCTTGCGGGCGGAGTCGTAGAAGACCACGTCCTCCTTGCTCGCGAAGTAGCTGAAGAACGTGCGCGTCGACACGTCGGCCTCCGCGGCGATCTCGGCCAGTGTGGTCTCGTCGAAGCCCTTCTCGTCGAACAACCGGAGCGCGGCCTCGACCAGTGCCCGGCGCGTGCGCTGCTTCTTGCGCTCCCGCAGTCCCACGCCGCCGTTATCTACCATGACGGAACTATACTGCATGCATATATGATTTTCATGCATTGAAATTTTGCAATGAATGAGGTTTTCTGGGGGTGGAGCTCGGAAAGGAGCCGAAACATGTCCGACGTGACGTTTCCCACCGACCGGCAGCGCCCGTTCGATCCGCCCGACGAAGCCACTGAGCTGCGAGAACGGGCGAACATGCACCGTATGACCTTCGCCGACGGCCACCGGGGCTGGCTGGTGACCGGCTACTCCGCCGCCCGCGCGGTGCTCGCGCACCCGCGCTTCAGCAACCGCTCAGAGCTCGCGCACCCGCCGATCGAGGGCTCTCTGCTCCGGATGAGGATGCAGAAGGACGCGAAGACGCCGCCCGGGTTCTTCCTGCGCATGGACGAGCCCGAGCACGCGCGCTTCCGCAGGCTGCTGACCGGCCAGTTCACCGTGCGCAGGATGAAGATGCTCGAACCCAGGGTCGAGGAGATCGCCAACGCCTGCCTCGACGACATGGCCGCCGCCGGCGGGCCCGTGGACCTCGTCGAGAAGTTCGCGCTGCCGATCCCGTCGCTGGTGATCTGCGAGCTGCTCGGGGTGCCGTACGAGGACCGCGGGCAGTTTCAGGAGGACACCAAGCTCCTGGTCAACCTGGAGTCCAAGGCCGAGGACGCGATGGCCGCGCTCGGCCGGATCACGGCGTTCATGTACGGGCTCGTCCAGCGCAAGCGCAAGGAGCCGGCCGACGACCTGATCAGCGGGCTCATCGAGGGCGGGGAGCTGAACGACGAGGAGCTCGCCGGGGTGTCCCTGCTGCTGCTGGTGGCCGGGCACGAGACGACCGCCAACATGCTGGGGCTCGGCACGTACGCCCTGCTCACGAACCCCGCGCAGCTCGCCGCCATGCGTGACGACCCGTCGGTGGTGGAGAACGGGGTCGAGGAGCTGCTGCGCTACCTCACGATCATCCACCTCGGCCCGATGCGCACCGCGCTGGAGGACGTCGAGATCGAGGGCAACCTCATCAAGGCGGGCGAGTGCGTGGCGCTCCACCTGCCCACCGTCAACCGCGACTCGTCCCGCTTCCCCGACGGCGACCGGCTCGACGTCACCAGGCCCGCGGGCGGGCACCTGACCTTCGGCCACGGCATCCACCAGTGCCTGGGGCAGCAGCTCGCCCGCATCGAGATGCGCATCGGGTACCCTGCGCTGCTGCGCCGCTTCCCAGGTCTACGCTTGGCCGTAACACCCGAGGAGGTGCCGATGCGCTCGGACATGAGCATCTATGGAGTGCACCGCCTCCCAGTCACTTGGTAGGTCACCATGGAAATCAAGGCAGATACGACGGTGTGCATCGGGGCGGGCATGTGCGCGCTGACGGTGCCGGAAGTGTTCGACCAGAGCGAGGACGAGGGCACGGTGGTGCTCTTGCAGAAGGTGCCTCCCGCGGAGCTGGAGGACGGCGTCCGTCGCGCCGTGACCCTCTGCCCGTCGGGCGCCATCTCGGTCGTCTGACGACCGTCTTCTTGTCCTCCTGAACCACCCGGCCGTCGCCGCAAGCTCTCCGCGGCGACGGCTTTTTCGCGCCTTCGGACTCATGCTCGTCGAACCTGTGTTCGTGGAATCGGTTGACACCGAGCGTGATCGAAATTATGTTCGACGTAGTGACGGTGGGGCTCGCGGCTCAACGTCACCAGGACCTGGTCGCGGGCCGTTCGCTTCCCCAAGCGTTCCCCCGCGGCCAGGCTCCATGGGCGAAGGGCACGTCCTCGTCGTCGGCGGAGACGAGTGGGCGTGCCCTGGCCGGACGGGGAGTGGGGAAGCTCCACGTCCGGCCAGCCCGGTGGAAATGTCGGTGGGGTCTGCGATTGTTGGCACCACCGGCGGAGACGCCGGCGGCCGCCCACGACTCCAAGGAGGCGCGCAAGATGGCACCACGGCCTAGAGAAACGCCCGGGCCCCGGCTGTCGCCTGCGGTTCGGGCACACTTGACCGATTCTCGTTCCTGCCTGGCGGAGGCGACCGGCGCTCGCACTCCGGCATCCCGATACGTGGCCGCCCACCTGGCGGCTCTTCGGGCGGCGGCGGCGATCCTGGCCGCCCGTCCCCGTCCCATGGAAGGCCGCAGGCGCCGCCTGCGCAGCGCCTGGGAGCTGCTGCCCGAGGCCGAGCCGCGCCTGGCCGAGTGGGCCGCCTACTTCTCGGTGAGCGCCGCCAAGCGCGCCGCCGCCGAGGCGGGCATGGTCAGCCGGGTCAGCGCGGCCGACGCCGACGAGCTCCTGGCCGAGGCGGAGACGTTCGTCTCCACGGTGGAGGATCTGCTCGGCATGCCGGCCCAGCCCCAACTGCCGGTCAACGTCCCGCTGGCAGGCTGACCCTCCCACGTCCCTTCACCGGGCCGATCTCACCTTCATGGTCCGGGTGGACGTTCCCGTCGCCGGGCTGGACCCAGCCCTGGATGCGCCGGGCTGACCGCGGTGTCCGGGTGCGCCGGGTTCCGAGGTCGCCGCACCGCGCTCGAACGCGGCTTTCGCGCGGCCGGGCGCCGACGATACTGCCCCGGTGGATGTCCCCTTGGTGGCCCACCGGCTCTTGCCGCGCCGTAACGCGGCCGACCGCCGACGAGCTTCCGGCCGAGCCGGAGACGCGAGCCTGCACGGAGTGCCCGCCCGACCCAGCCCCGGCGGGCGTTCCTTGACGGCCGGCCTCGGTTCGCCCCGCTCTGGCGGTCGTGCCGGAGCGGGGCTTCCGTGCGGCTGAGCGCCGACGGGACGTACGTCGGCGCACACCACCGATCCCGCTCGCTCGGTGGTGCTCCGACGTGGACCCCCACACGCCAGTAAGCGCTTTCCGGGACGGCCGCCCTGTGCGGGGGCGGAATGTGTCCACGGTGGCGCGAAACCAGGCTCCATGCCGCTCGGAAAGCGCGGCGGGCCAGGAAAGGGCACTCGATGCCGGGTGGCTCGCCGACCGCGTGGCGGTGACGAGCCCTCAGGCGCGCGAGGCGGCCTCAGAGCGGGGTGAGACGGCCTCGGAGGGAGGGGGCGACCTCAGGGGAGAGGGACAGCCTCAGAACGACTCGACGGCGCGGCGGGCCTCGGCGTCGAGAACACCCCAGCTGATCAGCTCCTCGGTCAGCTCGCTGGGCGACTTGTCGTAGATCACGGCAAGCGAGCGCAGGTCCTCCTGGCGGATCGACAGCACCTTGCCGTTGTAGTCACCGCGCTGGCTCTGGATCGTGGCGGCGTAGCGGGCGAGTGCCCCCGCCTTCTCCTTCGGCAGCGTGGCCAGGCGCTCCAGGTCGATCACAAGCTTGGGTGTCGGTCCGAGCGGGCTGGGCGCGGCTCCGCCCGGCAGCAGCTCGGATACGGGCACCCCGTAGAAGTCGGCAAGCTCGGCAAGCTTCTGTACGGTCACCGCACGGTCGCCACGCTCGTACGAGCCCACGACCACGGCTTTCCACCTGCCACGCGACTTTTCCTCGACTCCATGCAGGGACAGGCCCTGCTGGGTGCGTATGGCGCGGAGTCGTGCACCCAGCGACTTTGCGTACTCAGACGGCATTGTGTGGCCCCCGGTCTTGTATGTATCGCTCTCAGTAGATTGTGCTCCCTTGCGGCGTATGCCCTAGCCACCGGGGGGTCTGGTGCCAAGCCCGGCACCATCGGTAGCCATGGCCCCAGGTTTACCCCAGAACGCCGCGAGGTGTGGTTACGCACAGTGACGGTAAAGGGGCGGACGCCTGAGGTCAAGCTGATTGGAAAAAAGATGCCGAATCCGATCCGGTAGGGATCGCCGCAATCGCCCCTCATGTCCCAGTGGTAACGCTACTTCGTCAGAGTTTGACGAGAAATTTCCCCACCCTGGGTCTGCCGCGTGAGAATCATGACAGGGCAGGTCGCAGCCCGTACGATCTTGATCGAGGTGTCTCCGAGGAAGACCCGCCTGAGTGGCCCGGTGGCGCTGGAAGCGCATATGATCATCTCGCCGGGGAGCCACGAGGTCGTGCCGAGTGCCTGCGCGACGTTGCGGCCCTCCAGCACCTCCACCTCCACGCGTGGCCGTCCGTGGGCCGCCGCCCGCAGGTTGGAGGCCGCCTCGTCGCGCAGGCGGACGAGCATCTCCTCCTCGATCCTGGCGCGCCTGCCGTTGCTGATCACCAGCGTGACCAGCCGCAGGGGCACGTCCAGCGACGCGGCCACCGCCGCCGCGTCCTTGACCGCCGCGTCGCAGCCGGGGCTGCGCCGGTAGGCGACGGTGAGGCGTTCGAAGGCGGCGGGGGGCTTGTCGCCGTAGCCGCGCGGGGCGAGCAGCACGGGAACGGAGGACGAGTGCAAGAGCTGGTCGGCGGTGCTGCCGACGGTGATGCGGCCCTTGCCGCCGCCGGCGGCCGAGCCGATCACCACGACGTCGGCGCCGCGCCTGCGCGCCAGCTCCACCAGCCCGCGCCCGCTGCCCTTGTGGGTGTGGACCACGTAGTCGGCGTCGTCGCCGGCCAGCTCGCGCGCCTGCCAGAGCGTCGCGTCGGCCTGCTCCATCAGGTACGCGCGCCACGCGCTCTCCTCGGCCCTGGCCGGTCCGGGCGCGGACCACGCGGGCGGCTGCACGTAGGCCACCGTCAGACGCCCGTGGACCTGTTCCCTGACCAGCGCGGCCAGTGCCAGCCCGTCCCTGCCCCTGGGCTCCGGGATGCAGCCGGCCAGCACGTTCTCGAGCTTCATTCAGCCCACCTCGGCGTTCAGCCGCGAATGGCCGTAGCCGTACAGGAAGTAGCAGATCAGCCCCACCAGCATCCACAGCCCGAACGCCACCCAGGTGACCCCGGCCAGGCCCGCCATCACGATGAGGCAGAGGACGGCGCCGAGCACCGGCGTGGCGGGGAACAGCGGCGTGCGGAAGGTGCGCGGCAGCTCGGGGCTGCGGTAGCGCAGGACGAGCACGCCGACGTTCACGATGGCGAAGGCGAACAGGGTGCCGATGCTGGTCGCCTCGGCGAGCTGGCCGAGCGGCACCAGGCCGGCCAGCACGGAGATGAACGCGGCGACGATGAGGGTGTTCGCGACGGGGACCTGGTGGCGCATGTCGACCCGCCGGAAGACGCGCGGGATCAGCCCGTCGCGGGACATGGCGAACAGGATGCGGGTCTGGCCGAAGATGACGGTGAGCACGACGCTGGCGATGGTGATGACCGCCCCGAAAGAGACGATGAGGCCCGGCCAGGTGGCGCCGACGGCCAGGTCGGCGATGTAGGACAGGCTCGCCTCGGTGTGCTTGGCGTCGAACTGCGTCCACGGCAGCGCGCCGATGGCGGCCATCGCGACGAGCACGTAGATGGCCGTCACGATGACCAGTGACAGGAGGATCGCCAGGGGCAGGTCGCGCTTGGGGTTCTTGGCCTCCTCGCCCGCGGTGGAGGCGGCGTCGAAGCCGACGTAGGAGAAGAACACCTGCGAGGCCGCCGCCGTGATGCCGGCCACCCCCAGGGGTGCGAAGGGCGTGAAGTTCTTGGCCTGGAAGGCGGTGAACGCCACCACGCAGAAGAAGAGCAGCACCACGACCTTGATCATCACGAAGATCGCGTTCGCCGTGGCGCTCTCCGAGGCGCCGTACAGCAGCAGCCACGTGGCGAGCAGGACGATGACGATCGCGGTGATGTTGATCACGCCGCCGTCCTGGCCGGGGGAGCGGGTGATCGCCGCGGGCAGCGTGAAGCCGAACAGGGAGCGCAGGAACGAGTTGAGGTAATTGCCCCAGCCCACGGCCACCGCCGCCACGGACACGGCGTACTCCAGCATGAGGCACCAGCCGCAGATCCACGCCACGAGCTCGCCCAGCGTCGCGTACGCGTAGGAGTAGGACGAGCCGGACACCGGGATCGTCCCGGCCAGCTCGGCGTACGACAGGGCCGAGAACAGCGCCGTGATCGCCGCCAGCACGAACGACACCACCACCGCCGGCCCCGCCTTGGGCACCGCCTGCCCCAGGATGACGAAGATGCCGGTGCCGAGCGTGGCGCCCACGCTGAACAGCGTCAGCTGCCAGAGCGACATGGTGCGCCGCAGCTCGCCCCCCTCGCCGTGACCGCCCTCCGCGATGATGCGCTCCGTGGGCTTGGTGCGGAAGAGCCGTTGGGCCAGTGTCACGGGACACCCCCTACAGCGTGCTCGTCAGCGGCCACCTGCCGTTGGGTGTCACGATCGTTCCCGCTGTGCCGTCGAGTATGCGCTCGGCCTCGTCGAGTCTTCCGATCGCGGCCATGTCGCCGGTCGTCTCCACGAACCGGCACACCGCCTCCACCTTGGGCCCCATCGACCCCGCGGGGAACTCCAGGGCGCGCAGCTCGTGCGGCGTGGTGTGGGCGATCTCCGTCTGGTGCGGCGTGCCGAAGCCCCGCATGACGCGCGGCACGTCGGTGAGGATGAGGAACGCGTCGCACTCCAGGGCCTCGGCCAGCATCGAGGCGGTGAGGTCCTTGTCGATGACCGCCTCCACGCCGGTCAGCCGGCCGCGCTCGTCGCGGACGACCGGGATGCCGCCCCCGCCCGCGCACACCACGATGACGCCTTCGCGGATCATCTGGTGGATCAGCCGGGTCTCGACGATGCGGCGCGGGGTCGGCGACGGCACGACGCGCCGCCATTGGTCGCCGTCGCGCCGGACCGTCCAGCCGTACTCGGCGGCCAGCTTCTCGGCCTCCTCGCGCTCGTAGACCTGGCCGACGAACTTGGTCGGGTGCTCGAACGCGGGGTCGACGGCCGTCACCAGCGTCTGCGTGACCATGGCCAGGACCTGACGGCCGGGCAGGGCGTTCTGCAGGGCCTGCTGCATCCAGTAGCCGATCATGCCCTGCGTCTGCGCGCCGAGCGTGTCGAACGGGTACGGCCTGGTCAGGTTGGGGTCCGCGGCGCTCTCCAGGGCCAGCAGGCCGACCTGCGGGCCGTTCCCGTGGGTGATGACCAGCTCGTGCCGGTCGGCGAGCCGGGCGAGCGTCTTGACGGCCGCGCGGACGTTGGCCCGCTGGACGTCCGCGTCCGGCGCCTGGCCGCGCCTGAGCACCGCGTTGCCGCCCAGAGCGACGATGACCCGCATCGGCCCCTCCTCAGACTCCGTCGCGTTCGAGCGGGCAGCTCATGCAGCGCGGGCCGCCGCGCCCCCGGCCGAGCTCGCTGCCCCTGATCGTGATGACCTCGATGCCGTTGTCGCGCAGGTAGGCGTTCGTGGTGGTGTTGCGCTCGTAGGCGACGACCACGCCGGGCTCCAGCGCCAGCCCGTTGCAGCCGTCGTCCCACTGCTCCCGTTCGGCCGCGTGGAGGTCCTGCGTGGGCGTCAGGACCGTGATGGCGGGCAGGTCGATGGCGTGGGCGATGGCCTGGTGCATGTCCTGCGGCGGGTGGTCGGTGACCTTGAGCTCCTTGCGCGTCTCGCCGGGCTCGATGGTGTACGCGGGCAGCATCCCCAGACCCGCGTACTGGGTGAACACGCCCACGTCCAGCATCGTCATCACGGTGTCGAGGTGCATGAACGCCCGCGCCTTCGGCATGTCGAGCGCCACGATCGTCCGCGCGGAGCCGGCCGCGAACAGCCGCTGCGCCAGCATCTCCACCGCCTGCGGCTGGGTGCGCTCGCTCATGCCGATCAGCACCGCGCCCCTGCCGAGGACCAGCACGTCGCCGCCCTCGATGGTCGCCGGCGCGACCGGCTGGCCCGGCATCCAGCAGTGGAAGCCCCCCCGCCCGGGCCGGTTGAAGCCGTCGGCGAACGTCGGGTGGTACATGTAGACGGCCTCCATGTTGACCGTCTCGCGCATGCGGGCCTTCTTCTTCATCGCGTTGATCGACACGCCGTCGTAGATCCAGCAGGACGTGTCGCGGGTGAAGAGGTGGTTGGGCAGCGGCGGCAGGATGAAGTCGTCGTCGCGCATGGTGTGGAAGGTCACGGAGCCGGGGCCGCAGCCCCTCTCGAGCAGCTCGCCCTTGGTGATGCCGCCGGTCAGGTAGACCTGCAGCGTCGCGGAGTCCATGCCGTCGAGGATGTTGCGGACGTCGTCGGTGGCGCCGGGGCCGAGCCAGCGCTCGTCGACGACGGCGTCGAGGATGTGCTTGCGCGCCTCGGGGATGTCGACGGTCTCCCTGAGCAGGTCGGCCAGCAGGTGGACCGTGATGCCGCGGCCGGTCAGCACCCGCTGGAACTCCTCGTGCTCCTCCATCGCGCGCTGGACCCACAGCACGTCGTCGAAGAGGAACGCGTCCTTGTTGGACGGGGTCAGCCGTCTGAGCGCCCGGTCCGGCCCGTGAACGAGCACCTGGCGCAGGCGTCCGACCTCGGAATCGACGTGAAAGGCCATCTTCGCAGCATCCCCTCCTGGCGGCTTCCCCGGGCAGTATCAGCGTCTCCCCGAGGAAGCCGGTACGCCATCCGTACCCCGATGAAGCTTCGTGACGCCACGGGAGCCCTCTCGCGTTGTTCCTGGTAGCCCCTGGTACTGTGTGTGCCGACCAACACCCTTTTAAGACCCGTCCCGTGAGGCGGGAAAGGTGGTGAGATTCGCCATGTCCGATTCCAGGGCTGTCCTCGAGGCCCCTGACATCCACCGGGCGCTGACCCGCATAGCACACGAGATCCTCGAGCGCACCAAGGGCGCCGACGACGTCGTGCTCCTCGGCATCCCGACCCGCGGCGCCACGCTGGCCCGCAGGCTCGGCGACCGCATCGAGCAGTTCGAAGGCGTCAAGATCCCCGTCGGCTCCATCGACATCACGATGTACCGCGACGACCTGCGGCTCAAGCCCGCCAGGCCGCTCGGCCGCACCGAGCTGCCGCCGGACGGCATCGACGGCAGGGTCGTCGTGCTCGTGGACGACGTCCTCTACTCCGGCCGCACCGTGCGCGCCGCGCTCGACGCGCTCAACGACCTCGGCCGGCCCACCGCGGTGCAGCTGGCCACGCTGGTCGACCGCGGCCACCGCGAGCTGCCCATCCGCGCCGACTACGTCGGCAAGAACCTCCCGACGGCCAAGAGCGAGAAGGTCAAGGTCTACCTGCAGGAGATCGACGGCCGCGACGCCGTGCTCCTCATGAAGGGGGACGCCAAGTGAACCGCCACCTGATCTCCGCGGGCGACCTCACCAAGGACGACGCGCTCCTCATCCTCGACACCGCCGAGGAGCTGGCGAGGGTCTCGGAACGTTCCATCAAGAAGCTGCCCACGCTGCGCGGGCGCACCGTGGTCAACCTGTTCTTCGAGGACTCCACCCGCACGCGCATCTCGTTCGAGGCGGCGGCCAAGCGGCTGTCCGCCGACGTGATCAACTTCTCGGCCAAGGGGTCGAGCGTGTCCAAGGGCGAGTCGCTCAAGGACACCGCGCTCACCCTCGAGGCCATGGGCGCCGACGCGGTCGTCATCCGCCACGGCGCCTCCGGCGCGCCACACCGCCTGGCCAACTGGGTGCGCGGCAGCGTCGTCAACGCCGGCGACGGCACCCACGAGCACCCCACGCAGGCGCTGCTCGACGCCTTCTCGATGCGCCGCCGCCTGGGCAGCCTCGAAGGGCGCAAGGTCACGATCGTCGGCGACGTGCTGCACAGCCGGGTCGCCCGCTCCAACGTGCTGCTGCTCGACACGCTCGGCGCCGACGTCACGCTGGTGGCGCCGCCGACGCTGCTGCCCGTCTCCGTCGGCTCCTGGCCGTGCGAGGTCTCCTACGACCTGGACGCGGTGCTGCCGAAGTCGGACGTGGTGATGATGCTGCGGGTGCAGAAGGAGCGGATGAACGCCGCCTACTTCCCCAGCGAGCGGGAGTACTCACGCCGGTACGGCCTGGACCGGGACCGGTTCGCCAAGATGCCCGAGGACGCCATCGTGATGCACCCCGGGCCGATGAACCGGGGCATGGAGATCGCCGCGGAGGTGGCCGACTCGGCGCGCTCCACGATCGTGGAGCAGGTCGCCAACGGTGTGACCATTCGCATGGCGGTGCTGTACCTGCTGCTGGGGGGAGAGAGCGCGTGATCATCAAGAATGTCAGGATTCTCGGCGGGGAGCCCGTCGACATCCGCGTCGCCGACGGGGAGATCGCCGAGATCGGTCAGGGCCTGGAGGGGCCCGAGACCGTCGACGGCGGCGGCGCGATCGCGCTGCCCGGCCTCGTGGACCTGCACACCCACCTGCGCGAGCCCGGCCGCGAGGACGCCGAGACCGTGCAGACCGGCACCCAGTCGGCCGCCCGGGGCGGCTACACCGCCGTGCACGCCATGGCCAACACCTCGCCGGTCGCCGACACCGCCGGGGTCGTCGAGCAGGTGTGGCGGCTCGGGCGCGAGTTCGCGCACTGCGACGTCCACCCCGTCGGCGCCGTCACCGTCGGCCTGGAGGGCAAGCAGCTCGCCGAGCTGGGCGCGATGGCCGACTCGGCCGCCCGCGTGCGGGTCTTCTCCGACGACGGCAAGTGCGTGGACGACGCCGTGCTGATGCGCCGCGCCCTGGAGTACGTCAAGGCGTTCGACGGCGTCATCGCCCAGCACGCCCAGGAGCCCAGGCTCACCTCCGGGGCCCAGATGAACGAGGGCGTGATCTCCGGCAGGCTCGGCCTGACCGGCTGGCCCGCGGTCGCCGAAGAGGCGATCATCGCCCGCGACTGCCTCCTGGCCGCCCACGTCGGCTCCAGGCTGCACATCTGCCACGTCTCCACGGCCGGCTCGGTCGAGATCATCCGCTGGGCCAAGTCCAAGGGCTGGAACGTCACCTGCGAGGTCACCCCGCACCACCTCCTGCTCACCGACGACCTGGTCGAGGAGTCCCCGGTGGGCGCGTACAACCCGATCTACAAGGTCAACCCGCCGCTGCGCACCCGCGCGGACGTCGAGGCGCTGCGGGCCGCGCTGGCCGACGGCACGATCGACATCGTCGCCACCGACCACGCCCCCCACCCGGTCGAGGACAAGGAGACCGAGTGGTCGGCCGCGGCCATGGGCATGGTGGGACTGGAGACGGCGCTCAGCGTGGTCCAGGAGGCCATGGTCGAGACCGGGCTGCTCGACTGGGCGGGCGTCGCCGAGCGCATGTCCGTCGTCCCGGCCCGCATCGGCCGTCTCGGCGGCCAGGGGCAGCCGCTTGAAGTCGGCGCCCCGGCCAACATCACGCTGTACGACCCGTCCGCGCGCACCGAGGTGGATCCGTCCGCATTCGCGTCGAAGAGCAGGAACACCCCCTACGAGGGGATGACGCTGCCCGGCCGGGTGGTGGCCACGTTCCTGCGCGGCAGGGCGACCGTTCTCGAAGGGAAGCTGGTTTGAACACATCGGTGCTCGTCCTGGAAGACGGCCGCGTCTTCCAGGGACGACCGTACGGCGCCGAGGGCGAGACGTTCGGCGAGATGGTCTTCAACACCGGCATGACCGGCTACCAGGAGACCCTCACGGACCCGTCCTACCATCGGCAGATCGTCGCCATGACGGCGCCCCACATCGGCAACACCGGCGTCAACGACGAGGACCCCGAGTCCGGGCGCGTCTGGGTCGCCGGCTATGTCGTGCGCGAGCCGTCCAGGGTCGTCTCCAACTGGCGGGCCAACCGCTCGCTCGACGACTACCTCAAGGAGCAGGGCGTCGTCGGGATCGCCATCTCCGGCACCCGCGCGCTCACCCGCCACCTGCGCGAGCGCGGCGCCATGCGCGCCGGCATCTTCACCGCGCCCACCGTGCCGGTCGAGGAGCTGGTCGAGCGCGTGCGGCAGTCGCCCCGTATGGAGGGCGCCGACCTGGCCGCCGAGGTGGCCACCGCCGAGCCGTACGTCGTGCCGGCGATCGGGGAGAAGAGGTTCACGGTCGCGGCCGTCGACCTCGGCATCAAGGGCATGACGCCGCACCGGATGGCCGAGCGTGGCTGCGAGGTGCACGTGCTGCCCGCGACGGCCACGTACGAGCAGATCATGGCGGTCGAGCCGGACGGGGTCTTCTTCTCCAACGGGCCCGGCGACCCCGCCACGGCGGACGTGAGCGCGCTGCAGGGGGTTCTGGAGGCCAGGGTCCCGTTCTTCGGGATCTGCTTCGGCAACCAGCTCTTCGGGCGGGCCCTGGGCCTTTCCACCTACAAGCTGCGTTACGGGCACCGGGGCGTCAACCAGCCCGTCCAGGACGTGCGCACCGGCAAGGTCGAGATCTCGGCGCACAACCACGGGTTCGCCGTGGAGGCGCCGCTCGACGCGCCGTTCGAGACCCCGTACGGTCAGGCCGAGGTCAGCCACGTCAACCTCAACGACCGCTGCGTGGAGGGGCTGCGCCTGCTCGACGGGCGGGCCTTCAGCGTCCAGTACCACCCGGAGGCCGCCGCGGGCCCCCACGACGCCGCCTACCTTTTCGACGAGTTCTGTGAGGTCATGAGCCGTGCCCAAGCGTGAGGACATCAGGTCCGTCCTGGTGATCGGCTCGGGGCCGATCGTGATCGGCCAGGCGTGCGAGTTCGACTACTCCGGCACCCAGGCGTGCCGCGTGCTGCGGGCCGAGGGGTTCCGCGTCGTCCTGGTCAACAGCAACCCGGCGACGATCATGACGGACCCCGAGTTCGCCGACGCCACGTACGTCGAGCCGATCACCCCCGAGTTCGTCGAGAAGATCATCGCCAAGGAGCGGCCCGACGCGCTGCTGCCGACCCTGGGCGGGCAGACCGCGCTCAACACCGCGGTCGCGCTGCACGAGTCGGGCGTGCTGGAGAAGTACGGCGTCGAGCTGATCGGCGCCGACTTCGACGCGATCCAGGCGGGGGAGAACCGCGAGCGGTTCAAGGAGATCGTCGCCAAGGTGGCCCGCGAGCGCGGGCTCAACGCCGAGTCGGCCAGGTCGGCCATCTGCCACACGATGGAGGAGTGCCTGGCCGCCGCGGGCGAGCTGGGCTACCCGGTCGTGGTCAGGCCGTCGTTCACCATGGGCGGGGCCGGCTCCGGCTTCGCCTACGACGAGACCGACCTGCGTCGCATCGGCGGCGCCGGGCTCGACGCCTCTCCGACCACCGAGGTGCTCCTGGAGGAGTCGATCCTCGGCTGGAAGGAGTACGAGCTGGAGGTCATGCGCGACAAGCGCGACAACGTCGTCATCGTCTGCTCCATCGAGAACATCGATCCGATGGGCGTCCACACCGGCGACAGCGTCACCGTCGCGCCCGCGCTGACCCTGACCGACCGCGAATACCAGAACATGCGCGACGTCGCCATCGCCGTCATCCGCGAGGTCGGCGTCGACACCGGCGGCTGCAACATCCAGTTCGCGGTCGACCCCCGCACCGGTCGCATGATCGTCATCGAGATGAACCCGCGCGTGTCCCGATCGAGCGCCCTGGCCTCCAAGGCCACCGGGTTCCCGATCGCGAAGATCGCGGCCAAGCTCGCGATCGGCTACACCCTCGACGAGATCCCCAACGACATCACCAAGGAGACCCCGGCCTCCTTCGAGCCGACGCTCGACTACATCGTGGTGAAGGTGCCGAGGTTCGCGTTCGAGAAGTTCAAGGGCGCCGACCAGACGCTCACCACGCACATGAAGTCCGTCGGCGAGGCCATGGCCATCGGCCGCTCCTTCCCCGAGGCGCTGCAGAAGGCGCTGCGGTCGCTGGAGAAGAAGGAGTCCTCCTTCACCTGGGCGGGTGAGAGCGGCGACAAGGCCGAGCTGCTCGAGCGCTGCCGCACCCCGCACGACGGGCGGCTGCGCACGATGCAGCAGGCCATCAGGGCGGGCGCCACGCCCGAGGAGGTGTTCGAGGCGACGAGCGTTGACCCGTGGTTCGTCGACCAGCTCTTCCTGCTCCACGAGGAGGCCGGGGAGGTCGCCGACGCCGCCGAGCTGACCACCGAGGTGCTCGAGCGGGCCAAGCGGCACGGGTTCAGCGACGCGCAGATCGGCGAGATCCGCGGCATCGACGAGGCCCGGGTGCGCGACCTGCGCCACGCGCTGGGGCTGCGCCCGGTCTACAACACCGTCGACACCTGCGCCGCCGAGTTCGCCGCGAGGACGCCGTACCTCTACTCCACCTACGACGAGGAGAACGAGGTCCCCTACGGCGAGCGCGAGAAGGTCATCATCCTCGGCTCCGGGCCCAACCGCATCGGGCAGGGCATCGAGTTCGACTACGCGTGCGTGCACGCCTCGTTCGAGCTGTCCAGGGCCGGGTTCGAGACCGTCATGGTCAACTGCAACCCGGAGACCGTCTCGACCGACTATGACACCTCCGACCGGCTCTACTTCGAGCCGCTCACGCTGGAGGACGTGCTGGAGGTCGTCTACGCCGAGCAGCAGACCGGCCCGGTCGCGGGCGTGATCGTGCAGCTCGGCGGTCAGACGCCCCTCGGCTTGGCGCAGGCGCTCAAGGACGCGGGCGTGCCCGTGGTCGGCACCTCGCCGGAGTCGATCCACCTGGCCGAGGAGCGCGGCGCGTTCGGGCGGGTGCTGGCCGAGGCGGGGCTGCCCGCGCCCAAGCACGGCACCGCGCTCACCGTCGCCGAGGCCCGGGAGATCGCCGAGGAGATCGGCTACCCCGTGCTCGTCCGGCCGTCCTACGTGCTCGGCGGCGCCGGCATGGCCATCGTGTACGACGACGAGACGCTGACGACGTACATGGCGGCCCAGGAGGGCGGCCACCCGGTGCTGGTGGACAAGTTCCTGGACGAGGCCATCGAGATCGACGTCGACGCCCTCTACGACGGCTCGGAGCTCTATCTCGGCGGCGTCATGGAGCACATCGAGGAGGCCGGGATCCACTCCGGCGACTCGGCGTGCGCGCTGCCGCCCATCACGCTCGGCAGCCACGACATCAAGCGCATCCGCGCCGCCACCGAGGCCATCGCCGCCGGGGTGGGCGTGCGCGGCCTGCTGAACGTCCAGTACGCGATGTCGGCCGGCGTCCTCTACGTCCTGGAGGCCAACCCGCGGGCCAGCCGCACCGTGCCGTTCGTGTCCAAGGCCACGGGGGCGCCGCTGGCCAAGGCGGCGGCCCGGGTGATGCTCGGCGCGTCGATCGCCTCGCTGCGCGAGGAGGGCATGCTGCCCGCGACCGGCGACGGCGGGACGCTGCCGTTGGACGCGTCGATCGCGGTCAAGGAGGCGGTGCTGCCGTTCAACCGCTTCCGGGGCGTGGACACCGTGCTGGGGCCCGAGATGCGCTCCACGGGCGAGGTCATGGGCATCGACGAGTTCTTCGGGATCGCGTACGCCAAGTCCCAGGCGGGCGCCTACGGCGAGCTGCCGACCAAGGGACGCGCGTTCGTGTCGGTGGCCAACCGGGACAAGCGTGCCATGATCTTCCCTGTGAAGGCGCTCGCGGATCTCGGATTCGAGATCCTGGCCACCGAGGGGACCGCCGAGGTGCTGCGCCGCAACGGCGTCCATGCCAAGATCGTGCGCAAGCAGAGCGAGGGTCCTGGTCCCGGAGGTGAGCGCACGAGCGTGCAGGCCATTCTCGACGGCGAGGTCGACCTGATCGTCAACACGCCGTTCGGCAGCCCCGGGCAGTCGGGGCCGCGGCTCGACGGCTACGAGATCCGCACCGCCGCGGTGCTGCGCGGCATCCCGTGCATCACCACGGTCTCAGGGCTCGCCGCGGCGGCGGCGGGCATCCAGGCGATCGTGCGCGGCGATGTCGGCGTACGGTCGCTCCAGGAGCACGCACAGGCACTCCGGGGCTGACCCCGCACGGGAGGTGAAGACGACTGGCCGGCACTCCGGTGCAGGTGACGGGCACGGTGCTGACCACGCGCCGGGTCGACGCCTACCATGCGCTGACGGTGGTGGCGCCCGGCATAGCCGAGCGCTACCGCCCCGGTCACTTCGTCTCCGTCGCGGTCGGCGGGGGCCAGACGTCGATGGTGACGCGCCGCGCGCTGTCCATCCATGACGTCAAGTCCGACTACGGCGGCACGGTCGAGCTGGTCTTCACCGCCCGCGGCCCCGGCACGGCCTGGCTGGCCGAGCGGCGCGCCCGCGACACGCTCGACCTGGTCGGGCCGCTCGGCCGGCCCTTTCCGCTGCCGCGCGACCCGGTGCACTGCGTGCTGGTCGGCGCCGAGTACGGCTCCGCGTTGCTGTTCCCGCTGGCCGACGCGCTGCTGGCGCGGGGCTGCCGGGTCGACTTCGTGCTGGGCGGCGCCGGGGCCGAGCGGGTGTTCGGTGCCATGCGGGCCCGCCGCATCGCCGAGACCACCACGCTGACCACCGAGGACGGCTCGCTCGGGCTTCGCGGCAAGGTCACCGACGCGCTACCCTCGGTGATCGCCGACACGCGGGCCGACGCGGTCTACGCCTGCGCTCCGATGGAGACGCTGCGGGCCGTGACGGCGGTGTCGATGGAGTTCGACATCCCGGTGCAGGTGGCCGTCGAGGAGTCGATGGCCTGCGGCATCGGGGTGTGCATGACGTGCGTGCTGCCCGTCATCGGGGATGACGGGGTGACCAGGATGGTGCGGGCATGCGCGGAAGGACCGGTGTTCCGGGGGGAGCGGGTGCGCTTCGAGGACGTGGGAACGATCCCGTTCGACGCGCTCGGCGCCCCCGGAGGCGGTGCGCGACATGTCAGTTGATATGCGGACATTTCTGGCGCATGTGGAGCTCGCGAACCCGATCACCACGGCCGCCGGATGCGCCGCCTCCGGGCGGGAGCTGGCCCAGTTCTTCGACCTGCACCGGCTCGGGGCGCTGACCACCCGCTCGATCACCATGGCCCCGCGCGCCGGGCGGCCCACGCCGCGCATGGCCGAGACGCCCTCGGGCATGCTCAACGCGGTCGGCCTGCAGGGGCCGGGCATCGACGCGTTCCTGGAGCGCGAGCTGCCCTGGCTCGCGCAGCGGGGCATCAAGACCATCGTCTCGATCGGCGGCGGCACCGTCGCCGAATACTCCGAGCTGGCCCGCAGGCTGGCCGACGCGCCCGGGGTCACCGCTCTCGAGGTCAATCTCTCCTGCCCGAACATGGAGGACCGCGGCCGCGTCTTCGCCCGCGAGGGCAGCGCCGCGGCCGAGGTGATCGCCTCGGTCCGCTCCATCATGCGCTACGACGTGCCGGTCGTGGCCAAGCTGGCCCCCGACGTGGCCGACATCGTGTCGGTCGCGCGGGCCTGCGTGGACGCGGGGGCCGACGCGCTGTCCATGATCAACAACCCGCTGGGCATGGCCATCGACACCGAGGCGCTGCGGCCCTCGCTCGCCGCCGTGACCGGAGGACTGTCGGGGCCCGCGATCCTGCCGCTCGCCGTACGGTGCGTGTGGCAGGTCCACGCCGCCCTGCCCGGGGTGCCCCTCATCGGCATCGGCGGCGTGATGAGCGGCAGGGACGCCTTCCAGCTGGTCCTGGCGGGCGCCTGCGTGGTCGGAGTGGGCACGGCGCTGTTCCACGACCCCTACGCCTGCCTGCGCATCGAACGCGAGCTTGAGGACCTTCTGAGGGCCCGCGGCTTCCAGCGCCTGGCCGACGCCGTCGGCCTCGCCCACCGCCCGCCGGGGAGCGCCCCCCGCCACCTGCTCGTCGACTCCGAAGAGAGCACACCATGATCATCAGCTGCCGTACCGAGGAGAGTCCGTCTTGAGTCCCGCCCCGCTCCTGACTCCCGCGCCCATCGCCGTCGCCCTGGACGCCCCGGACCTGGAGACCGCCGCCCAGTGGGCGGCCCTGGTGACGCCGCACGTCAGCACGGTCAAGGTGGGCCTGGAGCTCTACCTCCGCTACGGCCCCGACGTGATCGCCTCGGTGCGGGGGGCCAGCGGCGTGCAGGTGTTCCTCGACCTCAAGCTCCACGACATCCCCAACACCGTCGCCGGCGCCTCCCGCGCCGTCTCCCGGCTGCGCCCGGCCATCCTCACCGTGCACGCCGCCGGGGGCCCGGCCATGATCCGCGCCGCCGTGGAGGCCGCCGACCCGCAGACCCAGATCGCCGCGGTGACGATCCTCACCTCGCTGTCGGAGGCCGACCTGGCGCGCATCGGGCTCGTGGGGCCCGCCGACGACGCCGTGCGCCGCCTGGCCGCCCTGTCGGTGGAGTCGGGCGCCAAGGGGCTGGTGTGCTCGCCCAACGAGGTGTCCGCGGTGCGGGCGGAGGTGGGGGAGGGGATCACGCTCATCACGCCGGGGGTGCGGCCCGCGGGGGCCGACACGCAGGACCAGGCGCGGGTCGCCACGCCCGAACAGGCCCTCGCCGACGGCGCCGACCTCCTCGTCATCGGCCGCCCCATCACCGCCTCCCCCGACCCGGGCGCAGCCGCCGCCGCGATAGCCGCTTCTCTCCGCCGCGCGTCTTAACCCACTCTTTGTGGCTTCACCGTGGGTGCTTCTTGCGGCTGCCCGGTGGGCCGCGCGCCGTTCAAGCCATCCATCCTTTACGGCCGCGCACGGTGGGCCGCACGCGCCGACGTGCGTTGCCGTCTGTCATGGCCGGTCGTGAAGGCTCACGGGCCGGTCGCCGTGACGACGCGTACTCTTGACCGACTCCGTGGCGAATCGTCGGCCCATCGCGCCCGCGCCCTCACCTAGCCAGCACCCTCAGCCGGCCGGCGCCTGCCGTTCCGCCCACCTGAGCGATCGCCCCGATCGGGTGGGCGAACGGTCCCCCGGACCGGCTTGTCAGCTTGGCGCACAGCCCTGCCGCTCAGCCCCGGCCGGTAGTCGATCGCCCGCCGGCCTCTCGACCCCGACTGGTAGCTGATCGCTCTTCAGGCTCGCCGTCACGGTGTTCAACGCGCGGCGCGGGCGGGCCCGCGGCGCGGGTGATCGCGTGGCGCGGTGGGTGGTGATCCGCGGGCTCGGATCGGGGTGGTGGGTCCCTTGGCGCGGGGGTGCCGTCCGTGGGGTGGGCGGCGGGGTTTGTGGATCATGCCGTGCCGGGGTGCCTGGCAAGATCGTAATGCATCCGCGGGGGCCTGCGCACGCGATCTTCGGAATGGGTTTCGGCCCTGGTCTGGGCAGGATTTCGGACATCGGTGGGTGGCTGGAATGCGATCATCGTTGCGTTTCGCGACACCGTCGCGGGCCGACGCGCGAACCGGGAAGTGAGGGCGATTTGATCAGCACAATGTGATTTTACGATCACGCAGAGTGATGAAGTGGATTTTGTGAGGAGAGAAACGGCGCTTGACGTTGCTTAGGGGGCGATGACCAGCTAGTTTCCCTTCCCGTCCGAGTACATCGACAGAAATTCGAGGTGACCCGGCGTGGCTCTTCCTCCACTGACCCCTGAGCAGCGCGCCGCAGCCCTGGAGAAGGCTGCCAAGGCCCGTAAAGAGCGTGCCGAGGTCAAGAACCGGCTCAAGCATGGCGCGGTTTCTCTGGCTGAGGTGCTCAAGGATGGGCAGACCGACGACGTCATCGGCAAGATGAAGGTGTCGGCTCTGTTGGAATCGCTCCCCGGCGTCGGCAAGGTCCGCGCCAAGCAGCTCATGGAGCGGCTTGCCATCGCCGAGTCCCGCCGCGTGCGGGGTCTCGGCGCGAACCAGAGGGCCTCCCTCGAGCGCGAGTTCGGTGGCAACGAGAGCTAATCTCTGTTCCACAAGAAAGCGCAGGTTCAACGGGGGGTAGGAAAGTGACCGACAGGTCCTGGTCCGGCGAAGTCAGTGCCTACGAGGCATTCGGGCCCGGCGCGGAGGTCGGATTCTTGCCCTTGAGTGAACGGCGGCTGACGGTCCTTTCAGGGCCGTCGGGCGTCGGAAAGTCCACGGTCGTCGCCGAGCTCCGGCGGGCACACCCCGCGGTGTGGCTGTCGGTCTCGGTGACCACCAGGAGGCCCCGTCCCGGTGAGGTGAACGGGGTCCACTACTACTTCGTCGACGGCGAGGAGTTCGACCGGCTGGTGACGGCCGGGGAGCTGCTCGAGTGGGCGGAGTTCGCGGGAAACCGCTACGGCACGCCGCGCGAGCCGGTGCTGAAGAAGCTCGCCGACGGGGTCCCCACCCTGCTCGAGATCGACCTCGAAGGCGCCAGGCAGGTGCGCAGGAGCATGCCCGAGGCCCTGCTGGTGTTCCTGGCCCCGCCCACCTGGGAGGAGCTGGAGAAGCGGCTGCGTGGCCGTGGCACCGAGCCCGAGGACGTCATCGCGCGCCGCCTGGAGGCGGGGCGGGTCGAGATGGCCGCGGAGCAGGAGTTCGACTTGACACTCGTGAACACAAGCGTCCAAGACGTGTGCCGCCGGCTGATAGCCTTGATGACTGACCCTCAGGGGGTCACGACAACCACCAACCGAGAGGTCTGACAATCGTGGCAGGCACCACCCCGGCCGCGGAGGGCATCACCAACCCGCCGATCGACGCGCTGCTCGACATCGTCGACAGCAAGTACTCCCTGGTGATCATGGGGGCCAAGCGCGCCCGCCAGATCAACGCTTACTACTCCCAGCTCGGCGAGGGCCTGCTGGAGTACGTCGGCCCGCTGGTCGAGACGCACGCGCAGGAGAAGCCGCTGTCCATCGCGCTGCGCGAGGTCTCCGAGGGCCTGCTCAGCGCCGAGCCCATCGAAGGCGCGGTCTGACTCCTTCGATGAAGGTCGTCCTGGGCGTCAGCGGCGGCATCGCCGCGTACAAGGCTTGCGAGCTGCTGCGCCTGTTCACCGAGTCGGGGCACGAGGTGCGGGTCGTGCCGACCCGCGAGGCGCTGAAGTTCGTGGGCGCGCCCACCTGGGCCGCCCTGTCCGGCAACCCCGTGTCCGCCGAGGTCTGGGACGACGTTCACGAGGTGCCCCACGTGCGGATCGGCAAGCAGGCCGATCTCGTCGTGGTGGCGCCCGCGACCGCCGACGTGCTCGCCAGGGCGGCCCACGGGCTGGCCGGCGACCTGCTCACCAACACGCTGCTGACGGCCACCTGCCCGGTCGTGTTCGCGCCCGCGATGCACACCGAGATGTGGCAGCACCCCGCCACCCGCGCCAACGTCGAGACGCTGCGCGAGCGGGGCGCCGTCGTGATCGACCCCGCCGTAGGGCGCCTCACCGGCGCCGACACCGGCCCCGGGCGCCTGCCCGACCCCGCGGAGATCTTCGAGGTCTGCCTGCGGGTCCTGCGCGGCCGGCCCCGCGACCTGGCCGGGCGCAAGGTCGTCGTCTCCGCCGGAGGCACGCGGGAGGCGATCGACCCGGTCCGCTACCTCGGCAACCGCTCCTCGGGGCGGCAGGGCTACGCGCTGGCGCGCACGGCCGTCGCCCGGGGGGCCGAGGTGACGCTGGTGGCGGCGAACGTCACGCTGCCCGACCCCGCCGGGGCCAAGGTCGTACGGGTGGAGTCGGCGTCCGAGCTGCGCGACGCGGTGCTCGCCGCCGCGGCCGACGCCGACGCGGTGGTCATGGCCGCCGCGGTGGCCGACTTCCGGCCCGCCACGCGGCACGAGGCGAAGATCAAGAAGACGGACGGCGAGCCGGAGCCGATCTTCCTGGCCAAGAATCCCGACATCCTCGCCGAGCTCGGCACCCTCCGCCGCGAGGCCCGCGCCGCGCAACCGCGGCCCGCAACCGCGGCCCAACCCCTCCCCGCCGCTGGGCCGGAGTTGGCCGCCGACGGGCTGGAGCCGGGTGGTGTCGTGCCGCGCCGGGAGCGTGGGGCGTACCCCGAGGTGATCGTCGGGTTCGCCGCCGAGACGCACGACGTGCTCGCCAACGGCCAGGCCAAACTCGCCCGCAAGGGGTGCGACCTGCTGGTCGTCAACCAGGTGGGAGAGGGGCTGGCGTTCGGCACGCCCGACAACGCGGCCACCGTGCTGGTGGCGGGCGGCGACCCGGTCGAGGTGCCGTTCGGGCCCAAGGAGGCGCTCGCCGACGTCGTGTGGGACCTCGTGGCGGCCCGCCTTCCCTAGCGTGGCCCCGGCCCTTCCGGGATGTGCGTATCCGGTGCTCGTACCCGGTATTGGACCGTTCAAATCGTGCAAGAGCGATTACCCGATCACCTATTGCTACACCCCTGTCGCCTGCGGATACTTGGGGCGAAGGGGGATGGAATGCCGGTGGGTTCTGCTGTCAGAGACCGTTGTAGAACATTGCTCGGCGACCAGGGGGAGATCCGCTACGTCTTTCCGGCGGTGTCGGCGGGCCCGGGCGGGACGGGGAATTTCCTGATCGTGGTCACCGCTTCCTCGATATCGGTGCTGGCCACCAGGACGCTCAGGAGCGATCGGCCGGTCGCGGTGTTCGCGGAGTTCCCGCGACACACCCGGCTCGGCCCCATCCTGCCCGGACCGGTCATCGAGCTGGACTCCATGGTGTTCGAGTTCGATGAGGAGTACGCCGCGGTGGTGGCGGCCGCCGACGCGGAGATCTTCGCGCCGGAGACCCTGCCGCCCGACCCGCTGCCCGAGCTGTGACGGAATCCGGATCGCGGACGGTTTCGCGCCCCGGCGCCGGGTGGGGCTAGACTTCGGCGAGGCCCAGGTATGCCCATGCGTCCCGGGCCTTAAATCCGTCAGCAGCCGCTGCATGAGGAGCCACTGAGTTGTCACGTCGCCTGTTCACCTCCGAGTCGGTCACCGAAGGCCACCCGGACAAGATCGCTGACCAGATCAGTGACGCGATTCTCGACGCCATGCTCAAGGACGACCCCAAGAGCCGGGTCGCGGTCGAGACGCTGATCACTACCGGCCAGGTCCATGTCGCAGGCGAGGTCACCACCGAGACCTACATCGACATCCCGGCCCTCATCCGGGAGAAGATCCTCGAGATCGGCTACGACGCCTCCCACAAGGGCTTCGACGGCGCTTCGTGCGGCGTGTCGGTGTCCATCGGCGCCCAGTCCCCCGACATCGCCCAGGGCGTCAACGACGCCTACGAGAGCCGGGTCGACCAGGCCGAGGACGAGCTGGACCGCCAGGGCGCGGGCGACCAGGGCCTCATGTTCGGCTATGCCTGCCGCGAGACCCCCGAGCTCATGCCGCTGCCGATCACCCTGGCCCACCGGCTGGCGCAGCGGCTGTCGGAGGTGCGCAAGAGCGGCACGGTGCCCTACCTCCGTCCCGACGGCAAGACGCAGGTGACGATCGAGTACGACGGCGACACGCCCGTCCGCCTCGACACCGTGGTGGTCTCCACGCAGCACGCGGCGGAGATCGACCTGAAGGAGATGCTGACGCCGGACATCAAGGAGCACGTGGTCGACCCCGTGCTGGCCGGCCTCGACCTCGACACCGAGGGCTACCGCCTGCTGGTCAACCCGACCGGCCGCTTCGAGATCGGCGGCCCCATGGGCGACGCCGGCCTGACCGGCCGCAAGATCATCATCGACACCTACGGCGGCATGGCCCGCCACGGCGGCGGCGCCTTCTCCGGCAAGGACCCGTCCAAGGTCGACCGCTCGGCGGCCTACGCCATGCGCTGGGTGGCCAAGAACGTCGTCGCCGCCGGCCTGGCCGACCGGTGCGAGGTCCAGGTCGCGTACGCGATCGGCAAGGCGCAGCCGGTGGGTCTGTTCGTCGAGTGCTTCGGCACCGAGAAGCTGCCGGTCGAGAAGATCCAGGACGCCGTCCTCCAGGTCTTCGACCTGCGCCCGGCCGCCATCATCCGCGACCTCGACCTGCTGCGCCCGATCTACTCGGAGACCGCCGCCTACGGCCACTTCGGCCGTGAGGGCTTCTCCTGGGAGTCCACGGACCGCGCCGAGGCCCTGCGCACCGCCGCCGGTCTCTGACCTACGCCGTCCGAGCTCAAGGGGCGCCGCCTTGGTGTGCGGCGCCTCTGGGCGGGTCAGGCGCGCCCCCGGAGCCGGCGCGGCTGCGGAAGGCGGCATTCGCGGCCTTGAGGCCCGGGGACGCGCGGCGTGCTCGACGACCGGCCCACCTGGGTTGACGCGGCCTTCCGGCGTGCCCGTAACCGCCGGGGACGCGTGGCCCCGGCAACCGTTCCGCTCTCGCTCGGTCACGGCGAACGGTCTGGTAGACGTTATGCGTGACCGACTCCGACGACGCCCTTCTGCCGCTCGACGCCGTGCGGCCCCCAGCGTCGTCGAAGGACACCAAAGGGGCCCCCGCGCCCGCCCCTGAGCGCCCCGTGGCCAGGGTCGCGGTGGACAGCCCGCTGCCGCACCTCGACCGCCCCTTCGACTACCTGGTGCCCGACTCCATGCATGAGACGGCCGGGCCGGGCGTGCGGGTGCGGGTGCGGTTCGCGGGCAAGCTGGTCGACGGGTTCCTGCTGGAACGGGTGGACGAGAGCGACCACGACGGCAGGCTCATGCCGCTCGAACGCGTGGTGTCCCCCGAACGCGTGCTCACCCCCGAGATCGCCGGGCTGGCCAGGGCGGTCGCCGACCGGTACGCGGGCACCCTGACCGACGTGCTCCGCCTGGCCGTCCCGCCCCGCCACGCCAAGGCCGAGTCGGAGGAGCCCGCCAAGCAGGACCTGCCGCCCGCGGAGCCGTCCCAGACCGAAAGCGCATGGAACGCGTACCCGACCGGCCCCTCCTTCCTCGGCGCGCTGCGCGACGGGCGCGCGCCCCGCGCCGTGTGGTCCGCCCTGCCGGGCGCCAGGGGATGGGCGGGGGCCACGGCCGAGGCCGTGCGGGCGACGCTGGACGGCGGCAGGGGAGCGGTCGTCGTGGTGCCCGACGGGAAGGACGTGGCGCTGGCCGACGGCGAGTTCGCCCGGGTGCTGGGGCCGGGCAGGCACGTGGCGCTCACCGCCGACCTCGGCCCGGCCGAACGCTACCGCCGGTGGCTGAAGGTGCTGAGAGGCCAGGTGCGGGCCGTCGTCGGCACCAGGGCCGCGATGTTCGCCCCCGTCGCCGATCTCGGCCTGGTGGCCATCTGGGACGACGGTGACGACCTCCACGCCGAGCGCCTGGCGCCGTATCCGCACGCCCGCGAGGTTCTCGGCCTGCGCGCCCACAGGACCGGCGCCGCGATGCTCATCGGCGGATACGCGCGCACCGCCGAGGCCACCCAGCTCGTCGCCTCCGGCTGGGCCAGGCCGATCGTGGCCGCCCGCACGATGATCAGGGGCCTGGGCCCCCGGGTGCGCCCCGCGGGCGAGGACGCCGAGCTGGCCAAGGACCAGGCGGCCCGCCAGGCCAGGCTGCCCAGCCTCGCCTGGCGGGCCCTGCGCCACGGCCTGGACAGCGGGCCCGTGCTGGTGCAGGTTCCCAGACGCGGCTACCTGCCCGCCCTGGCCTGCCGGCACTGCCGCACTCCCGCCCGTTGCGCCCTGCCCCCAACACGGCCCCCCACACGGCCCCCCACGCGGAGGACGGCGCTGCCGCCCGACCCGCACGCCGGCACGGCCTTCCCGATTCCGGAGGCCCCGGCGGAGGCCGGCCACCTGTGCCACGGGCCGCTCGCCCTCCGGGGCGGCCACGCGGCCCCCTACTGCCGCTGGTGCGGCCGGGTGGACGCCGACTGGCGCTGCTCGTCCTGCGGCAGCCCCAGGCTCCGCGCCGTGGTCACCGGTGCCCGGCGCACCGCGGAGGAGCTCGGCAGGGCCTTCCCCTCCGTGCCGGTGCGCACGTCGGGCCGCGACGGCGTCCTGGCCACCGTCCCCGCCACCCGCGCGCTGGTCGTCGCCACGCCGGGCGCCGAGCCCGTGGCGGAAGGCGGCTACGCGGCGGCCGTGCTGCTCGACGGCTGGGCGCTCCTGGGCAGGGCCGACCTGAGGGCGGGCGAGGAGGCGGTGCGCAGGTGGATGAACGCCGCCGCCCTGCTCCGCCCCGCCGCCGAGCTGGTGGTGCTCGGCGACGCCGCGCTGCCCGCCGTTCAGGCCCTGCTGAGGTGGGACCCCGTCACCCACGCCGAGCGCGAGCTGGGCGACCGCGCCGAGCTGGGCTTCCCGCCGGCGGTGCGGATGGCCACGCTCACCGGCGTGGCGAGCGCGGTCAGGCAGATGCTCGACGAGGTACGCCTGCCGCCCGACGCCGAGGTGCTCGGCCCCGTCCCCGTGGACGAGGCGGGCCAGGAACGCGCCATGATCCGGGTACGGAGGTCCGGCGGGGCGGCCCTGGCAGCCGCGCTCAAAGGGGCCAGTGGGGTGCGTGCGGCGCGTAAGACGCCCGATGTCGTGAAGGTGAGTGTCGACCCGCTCGACCTGATTTAGACCATTTCCCCGATTCGCTCATCTGAAGGCCAGCCGTTAGCGTGCCCATGTGTCGATCGAATGGGTGAACCAGGCCATCGACGACCTGCGCGCTTGGGGACACGCGCGGGAAGTCGAGGTGGACGCGGACGAGGTCCGCCTGCTCTGCGACTACGCCAGCGACTATCTCAACGTCAACGAACTCGGCGACTTCAGCCCGGATACCTTCGACGAGCTGCTGCTGTCCATCTACCCGCGCAAGGTCATCGCCCCGCCGGAGAGCGCTCCGGAGACCGTCGCAGCCGCCCGCACCTTCGTCGACTACCTCAGCGAGGCGGGCGCGGTCCCCGAGCCGACGGCGGTGCTCATGCGCGACAGGCTCGACGACATCGCGCCGCGCATGCCCGAGGCCCTCGCCGACCCCGCGAACTTCGGCATGGCCAAGAGCCTCTTCAGCTCCATCGGCCCCGAGTCGCTCGAGCAGGCGATCGCCATCCCCTCCGGCGAGGTGCCCGACCTGGGCGAGGCGCCCTGCGACTGTCCCGGGTGCACGCCGCTGCCCGCGGCCCGGCTGGCCGCGCGGGAGGACCTCGTCGCGGCGCTGGAGAGCGTGCCCCTGCTGGCCGAGGACCCGCTGCCCGACACCGGCGACCCGCTGGAGGGCTGGGCGGCGCGCGTCGCCGACCTGGTCGAGCGGCACGAGGGCCATTACGACCTCTTCGACATGCTCTACAGGCTCCAGGTGCGGGTGCCCGTCACCGTGATCGGCGACTACCTCGACGAGATCGCCGACGACGGCGAGGCCGACCTGGCCGGCACGCTCGACCGGCTGTCGTGGTGCGGCATGATCCAGGTCACGGACGACACCGCGGAGCTCACCCCGCTGGCCGTCTGGGGGCTGCGCGAGCACTACCTGTCGCTCGACCTCGACGCGCCCGAGGCCCCCGACCTGGCCGAGGCCGACGCGCTCGGGCTCATCGAAGGGCTGCTCGACGGCGTGCCCGCCGAGCTCGCCGAGCAGGACATCAGCCGCTGGCTGAGCGGCCGGGCCTCCGGCGAGGCCGCCGCCGAGCTGCTGACCGCCGCCTCCGGCGCGCCCGCCGTGGCCCGCGGCATCGCGATCACCATCGTCGACCGGCTGGGCGCCGAGGCCGAGAGCCAGGTCCGCGACCACCTCGACGACCAGGAGCTGCGCCCGCACGCCATCCACTGGCTGGCCGCCAGAGGGCTGCCCGCGCCCCAGCTCACCCAGGAGGAGCTGCTCTGGGTCAGCGTCGACATGCTGGCGCTCGCGATGCCCGCGGCCGAGGAGGATCCCGAGATCTTCGCCGAGAACATGGCCGCCTCGGGCCCGCCGGCCCATATGATCGAGGAGATGTGGCGGGTCGACCACCCCGACGTCGTCGAGGTCCTGGAGCTGCTGGGACGCTCCATCCCCGACGGCACGGTCGCGAAGGCGGCACGCAAGGCCGCCTTCAAAGCCCGGTCCCGCGCCATCCGTTGAGTACGCCCATGTGACTCCTGTGCAGTAAGTTTCGTGGGTGGCAAACAACGTCTTCGACCTCGCCGAGCTGCGCAAGCTGATCGATGAGCAGGCCGCCGTGCCCCCACGGCCTCCTGAGGAGACTCCCGTGGAGCACGAAGCGCTGACGTTCCCGCCGGTCCTGCTCGCGCCCGACGCCGAGCTGGCCGCGGCGGTGCCCGGGGTGCCGATCGTCGCCGACGCCATCAGGCTCACCACGTGGACGGGCACCCGCCAGGTCACCCCGCAGGGGCACCTGAGCGAGTCGGACGCCGAGGCCGCCGCCCGGGAGCTCGGCCTGCCCGCCGCCCGGCTGCGCCTGATCTGGATCGTCGCCGTCAACACGGGGCTGCTGCAGATCCTCGGCGGCCGCGTATCGCGAGGGCCGCTGTCGATGCAGCTCACGGTGGAGGCCATCCTGGAGTTCTGGGACGGCGTGGTCATGGACGTGCTCGACCGCGCCGACGAGGGCCTGACGGGCTCCGCCGTGGTCGACGGCCACCTGGCCGAGATGCTCGCCACGATCTACTCCGTGCGCTCCGGCGTCGCGACCGCCAACCTCGCCAGGGGCATCCTCCAGTCCCACGAGGTCGCCTGCGCGCCCGGCCCGGTCGAGATGCGCCGGCTGGCCGCCGCGCTGCCCGCCGAGCTGCTGGAGGCGCTGTCGCTGCTGACGTACTGCGGGCTCGTCGAGCAGACCGCGGCCGGGCGCACCGCGCTCACCCCGCTCGGCGTCTGGGCCATCCGCCGCGACCTGCTGCGCGAGGGCCACGACGCGCCGACGGCGGCCGAGGTGGAGGTGTTCGCCGACCTGTCGGCGGCCGAGCTGGTGGCGGAGCTGGTCAAGGGTTCGGCCACGCAGAGCGCCGTCGCCGGGTGGCTGGAGCGCCGCGAGCCGGAGTCCGCGGCCCGCGACCTGATCGAGATCGCCGCGTCCGGCACCGCCGGGCAGCGCGGCGCGGTCGGCGCCATCCTCGAGGAGCTGGGCCCGGAGGCCGAGGGGCCCGTCAGGCAGGCGCTCGGAGATCCGCTGATGCGCCGCTACGCCGCCTCCTGGCTGCACATCCGCGACCTCGAGGCGCCCACGCTCAGCCCCGAGGACCACACCTGGATCGCGGTCGACTCCCTGGCCGCCCTCATGCACCTGTCGGGCCCGGCCGCGGGCCGGCTCGACACGCCCGAGCCGGGTGAGGACCTGATCAAGCTGGTCGGCGAGATGACCGCGGTGGACCACCCCGACACGATCGCCGTGCTCGACATGCTGGCCTCCGCCCACGACGACCAGGCCGTGGTCAAGGCGGCGCGCAAGGCGGCGATGAAGGCGCGCTCCCTGGAGAGCACTAAACTGGGTTGATCCACAGACGAGAAACGGAGTAACCCCCTTGGCGATCCAGTCGATCCGGCTGTTCGGAGACCCGGTGCTGCGCACCCCGGCGGCCCCGGTCGTCGACTTCGACAAGGAGCTCCGCAAGCTGGTCAAAGACCTCACCGACACGATGATGGACGCGCCGGGCGCCGGCCTGGCGGCCCCGCAGATCGGGGTCGGGCTGCGGGTGTTCACCTACTACGTGGACGAGCAGCTCGGCCACGTGATCAACCCCGACCTCGACCTGTCCTCGGAGCTGGACGAGGAGGGCGAGGAGGGCTGCCTGTCCTTCCCCGGCCTGTCCTACCCGACGCCGCGCGCCATCCGCGCCGTCGCCAAGGGCTTCAACATGCACGGCGAGCCCGTCACGCTGGAGGGCACCGACCTGATGGCCCGCTGCTTCCAGCACGAGACCGATCACCTCGACGGCATCCTGTTCATCGACCGCATGGACCCCAAGCAGCGCAAGCTGGCCATGAAGGCCGTGCGCGAGGCCGAGTGGAGCGGCCTGTCCGCCCCTGTGATCAAGGTCTCGCCGCACGCCACCGGCGGAAGGGCGCTCTGAGAGCATGCGTCTCGTCTTCGCGGGCACGCCGGAGACGGCGCTGCCGTCGCTGCGCGCCCTGATCGACTCGCCGCGCCACGAGGTCGTCGCGGTCGTCACCCGCCCCGACGCCCAGTCCGGGCGCGGGCGCAAGGTCCACCCCTCGCCGGTGGCCGAGCTCGCGGAGGAGGCGGGCATCGAGGTGCTCCGCCCGGCCAAGGCCGGCGACCCGGAGTTCCTCGACCGGCTGCGCGCGCTGGAGCCCGACTGCTGCCCGGTGGTCGCGTACGGGGCCCTGCTGCCGCAGTCGGCGCTGGACATCCCCCGCCAAGGGTGGATCAACCTGCACTTCTCGATCCTGCCCGCCTGGCGCGGGGCCGCCCCCGTGCAGCACTCGATCCTGCACGGCGACGAGATCGGCGGGGCCACGACGTTCCAGATCGTCAAGGAGCTGGACGCCGGGCCCGTCTACGGCGTGGTGACCGAGGAGATCCGCCCGGACGACACCAGCGGGTCGCTGCTGGAGCGGCTGTCGGTGTCGGGGGCGGGGCTGCTGGCCGCCACCCTCGACGGCGTCGAGGACGGCACCCTGGAGGCCCGGCCGCAGCCCGCCGAAGGCGTGACCATCGCCCCCAAGATCACTGTGGTCGACGCCCGGATCGACTGGAGCAAGCCCGCCATGCACGTCGACCGCCGGATCCGGGCCTGCAGCCCGGCGCCCGGGGCGTGGAGCGAGTTCCGGGGGCAGCGGGTGAAGCTGGGGCCCGTGCGGATGGTGCCCGGCGAGCGGCTGCCCGAGGGCGAGATCGCCGCCTCCAAGGCGAGGGTGCTGGTCGGGACGGCCACCGACGCGGTGGAGCTGGGTGAGGTGCAGCCGCAGGGCAAGCGGCTCATGGGGGCCGTGGAGTGGGCCCGCGGGGTTCGCCCGGAGAGTAAAGAGATCTTCAAGTGATCCGGCTGGCCGGCGCACGAGGCGTGAGGGAAGTCTGAGGGGATGAGGACGAGGGGGGACCAGGGCGCCGGAGGCAGGGGCGGCGGGACGCGCAGGCCGCCGAGGCCGGCGCGCGACCACGCCCGCAACGCGGCCTTCGACGTCGTACGCGCGGTCGACGAGCGCGACGCGTACGCCAACCTGCTGCTGCCACGGCTCCTTCGCGATCGTGGCATCAGGGGGCGCGACGCCGCGCTGGCGACCGAGCTCGCCTACGGGACGCTGCGCGGGCTCGGCACCTACGACGCAGTCATCGAGATGTGCAGCGACCGCGTGCCCGACCCGGACGTGCGCGACGCGCTGCGGCTGGGCGCGCACCAGCTGCTGCGCATGCGCGTCCCGCCGCACGCGGCCGTCGGCACCACCGTCGATCTCGTACGCCTGCGCATCGGCGCCGGGGCGGCCAAGTTCGTCAACGCGGTGCTCCGCAAGATCGGCTCCAGGACGCTCGAGGAGTGGGTGCCCATCGTCGCGCCGGACCCGGCCGACGACCCGGTCGGCCATCTGGCGATCGCCTACGGTCACCCCCGCTGGATCGTCTCCGCCTTCCGCGACGCGCTCGGCGGGCCCGACGAGATGCCCGACCTGCTCGACGCCGACAACGCCCGCCCCCTGGTGACGCTGGTGGCGCGGCCGGGGCGCAGCTCGGTGGAGGAGCTCGAGGCCGTGGGCGCCCTCCCCGCCCGCTATTCGCCGTACGCGGCCTATCTGCGCGAGGGTGATCCCGGCCAGATCGAGGCCGTGGCCGAGACCCGCGCCGCCGTCCAGGACGAGGCCAGCCAGCTGGTGGCGCTCGCCCTGACCCGCGTCCCCCTGGAGGGGGACGGCGACGAGCTGTGGCTCGACATGTGCGCGGGCCCCGGCGGCAAGGCGGGCCTGCTCGACGCCATCGCCACCCATGGGGACCTCGCGGGGCTGAGCAAGGAGGCCAGGGACCGCGCCCACGCCCCGGCCGCCGGCACCGGCCCGACGGCCTTCCCCGGGGGCGCCCGGCTGGTGGCTGCCGACCTGCAGCAGCACCGGGCGCGGCTGGTCTGGCAGACGACCAGGGACGCGACCGTGCTCACGGCGGACGGCACCGAGCCAG
Organism: Nonomuraea sp. NPDC052116; assembly: GCF_040680035.1. NCBI lineage: Bacteria > Bacillati > Actinomycetota > Actinomycetes > Streptosporangiales > Streptosporangiaceae > Nonomuraea > Nonomuraea sp. NPDC052116. Next base: position 174,319 of record NZ_JBFAWA010000016.1, read on the forward strand.
CGTGGCGGCCCGGGGTGTTCGACCGCGTGATGCTCGACGCCCCCTGCACCGGTCTGGGGGCGCTGCGGCGGCGGCCGGAGGCGCGCTGGCGGCGGGATCCGCACGGGATCGCCGAGCTGGGCAAGCTGCAGCGGCGGCTGCTCGGCACCGCGCTGGACGCCGTCCGCCCCGGCGGTGTCGTCGCGTACGTCACGTGCTCCCCGCACCTGGCCGAGACCCGGGTCGTGGTCGGGGACGTGGTGGCGCGCCGGGACGACGTCGAACAGCTCGACGCCCGCGCCTACCTGCCCGAGGCCGACGACCTGGGAGACGGCCCGCACGTCCAGTTCTGGCCGCACCGGCACGGCACCGACGCCATGTTCCTGGCCCTGCTCCGCAGGCGTCCCCAGGCGTGATCCGATCGGCCCGCCGGACTGATGGGAGCAGGGCGCGGGCCGTTCACTAGAATTGCCGAATCATGGCCGTACAGATCTCGCCCAGCATCCTCGCCGCCGACTTCGCCAGGCTCGCCGACGAGGCCGCCGCCGTGCCCAATGCCGACTGGCTGCACGTCGACGTCATGGACTACCACTTCGTGCCCAACCTCACCATCGGGTTGCCCGTGGTCGAGGCGTTGCGCAAGGCGACCCCGACGCCGCTCGACTGCCACCTCATGATCGACGACCCCGACCGCTGGGCGCCGCAGTACGCGGAGGCCGGGGCGGGCAGCGTGACCATCCACGCCGAGGCGGCCAAGGGGCCGATCAGGACGCTGCGCGAGATCCGCTCGCTCGGCGCCAGGGCCGGTCTCGCGCTCAACCCGGCCACGCCCGTCGAGCCGTACGAAGACCTGCTGGCCGAGGTCGACATGCTGCTGCTGATGACCGTGGAGCCGGGGTTCGGCGGGCAGAAGTTCCTCGACGGGGTGCTGTCCAAGGTCCGGCGGGCGCGGCAGCTGATCGAGCGGCACGGCGGGCGGGTCTGGCTGCAGGTCGACGGGGGAGTCGACGCGGGCACGATCGAGCGGTGCGCGGACGCGGGCGCCGACGTGTTCGTGGCGGGCAGCGCCGTCTACGGCGCCTCCGACCCGAGCGCCGCCGTTGACGCTCTCAGGGCCGCCGCCACCCTCAAAAGCGCATAAATCACCCATCGCCTGGGTAACCATTCACTTATGGGCGACCATGGGATCTTCGGGCCCCGCTCGGTGACGTGGCGGGTGATGGGAGAGCCGATCCTGCTGGTGGGCGGCATCCGGGCGCTGCTGATGCAGGGCCTGCATCCGCGGGCGATGCGCGGGGTGCTGCAGAACTCCGCGCTCATGGATCCCCATGAGGCCTGGTCGCGGTTCGTGCGGACCACCGAGTTCGTACGCGTGCGTACGTACGGGACCGATGCCGAGGTCGAACGGGCGGGGCGGCGCGTCCGCAAGATCCACACCAACCTGACCGCCTACGACCCCGACACCGGCATCACCTTCCACCTGGACGAGCCGGACGCCCTGCGCTGGGTCCACGTCGGCGAGGTCGACTCCTACCTGTCGGTCGCGCGGCGGGCCGGGGTGCGGCTGACGGACGCCGAGGCCGACGCGTTCGTGGCCGAGTGGCGGCGGGCGGCCGAGGTGGTGGGGCTGAAGGCGGAGGACGTTCCGGGGTCGGTGGCCGAGTTGCGCGACTACATCGACGCCGCGCGGCCGGGGCTGCGGTTCGTCCCCGAGGCGGCCCACCCGCTGCGCCTGTCGCTGAACGCCCCGCTCCCGCGCATGCTGACCCCGCTCAAGCCCGCGCTGCCCGCGCTGACGCTGCTGTCGTTCGCCACGCTGCCGCGATGGGCGAGACGGCTGTACGGGCTGCCCGCCACCCCGGTCGGCGACCTGTGGGCCACGGCGACCCTGCGCACCCTGCACACCGGGATCGGCCTGGTCCCGGGGGACGTCCTCTACAGCCCCGCCGCCCGGCGGGCGCGCCGGCTCATGGCCGCTTGACCTAGCGCTTGGTCAAATATGCCGGGGCGGTCGCGCACGGCAATTCGGGCATGGCACACTGGTAGCCAAGAGAGCTAGCGTGCTCCGGGGTCGGTGTAATTCCGAACCGGCGGTTATAGTCCGCGACCCGGCCGATGCCATCGGCCGGTTGACCTGGTGAAATTCCGGGACCGACGGTTAAAGTCCGGATGGGAGGAAGCGCGCGAGGTGTCCGGTGTCCCAGCCGGGCGCCTGCCCTGACGCACAGCAGGATCAGGGCCGAAATCCCCCGGGGCCCGCCGTGGCTTGGAGCTACTGGCGAGTAGGAGTACCCCGGGTGGAGATACCCGCGCAGGACGCCGCGCACATGGCGCGCGCCGTCGAACTGGCCGGGCACGGACACGGCACCACCAGCCCCAACCCCGTCGTGGGCTGCGTCGTGCTCGACGCCGGCGGCCAGGTGGCGGGCGAGGGCTTCCACGCGTACGCGGGCGGGCCGCACGCCGAGGTCGTGGCGCTGGCGCAGGCGGGGGAGCGGGCGCGGGGCGGCACCGCGTACGTGACCCTTGAGCCCTGCGACCACACCGGCCGGACGGGGCCGTGCAGCCTGGCGCTGCTGGCGGCGGGGGTCGCGCGGGTGGTGATCGCGGTGCCGGACCCCAACCCCAAGGCGGCCGGCGGCGCTGCCCGGCTGCGGGCGCATGGGATCTCGGTGACGTCCGGGGTGCTTGGCGCCGAGGCGGAGCGGGGCAACGAGGAGTGGCTGACGTACGCGCGGCTCGGGCGCTCGCACGTGACCTGGAAGTTCGCGGCCACGCTCGACGGGCGGTCGGCGGCCGAGGACGGGACCAGCCAGTGGATCACCTCGCCGGAGGCCAGGGAGGACGTGCACCGGCTGCGGGCCGCCGCGGACGCGATCGTCGCCGGGATCGGCACCGTCCTCGCCGACGACCCCCACCTCACGGCCCGCCCCGGCCCCCTGAACGGTCCCGCGTCGGCCGGTCGCGGTTCGGAGACGCGTGTCGGCTGGGTGGCCCCCGTATCGGAGACGCGTCCCCGCGGCGGGGCGGGAGGCGGGGAAGCGGGTGGACGGCGGCCGTTGCGGGTCGTGGTCGACACCCGGGGCAGGACGCCGCAGGACGCCCGGGTACTCGACGACAGCGCCCCCACGCTCGTCGCCGTGGCCGAGGACGCCGGCACCGGGCTCAAGGCCGACCTCCTCCGCCTGCCCCGCGACGGCCGCGGTCTCGACCTCGAAGCCCTCCTCAAGGAGCTGGCCGCGCGCGAGGTCGTCAGCGTGTTCCTGGAGGGCGGCCCCACGCTCGCCGGGGAGTTCCTGCGGCGGGGCCTGGTGGATCGCGTGGTCGCGTACCTGGCCCCCGCGTTGCTCGGCTCTGGGCGGGCCGCGCTCGGTGCGGCCGGGGTGGGGACGATCGGCGAGATGCACCGCCTGACTTTTGACGAAATTTCCCCCATAGGGCCGGATGTGCGGTTGATCGCCCGGCCTGCCACCCAACCAGGCAGGGAGCAGTGATGTTCACCGGAATCATTGAGGAAAAGGGCGAAGTGGTGGCCATCGATCAGGAGGGCGGCGGGGCCGTGCTGTCGGTGCGCGGCCCGGTCGTCACCTCCGACGCCAAGCACGGCGACTCGATCGCGGTCAACGGCGTGTGCCTCACCGTCGTCGAGGTCGAGGACGGCGTGTTCACCGTGGACGTGATGAGGGAGTCGCTCGACCGCAGCTCCCTGGGCGGGCTGAAGCAGGGCTCCTCCGTGAACCTGGAGCGCGCCGTACGCGCCGACCAGCGCCTCGGCGGCCACATCGTGCAGGGCCACGTGGACGGCACCGCCGTGCTGCTGTCCAGGGAACCCGGCGAGAGCTGGGACGACGTGCGGTTCTCGCTCCCCGGGGCGCTGAGCCCGTACGTGGCGGAGAAGGGCTCGATCGCGATCGACGGAATCAGCCTGACGGTGACCACGGTTGACGACGACAGCTTCGGTGTGAGCCTCATCCCCACCACGCTCAAGCTCACGACCATGGGCGAGCGCCAGGTGGGCGACACCGTGAACATCGAGGTCGACGTGATCGCGAAGTATGTGGAAAGGCTGGTGGTCAGGCAGTGAACTGGGCCGACGCCGGATTCGATGTATTCGGCACCCATGTGCTCTGGACGGACCTGGTCGGCAACATCGCCGCCCTGTCGACGGTCCTGCTCGCCATGCGCAAGTCGATGTGGACCTGGCCGGTGCAGTTCGCCGGTTCGGTGCTGTTGTTCATCGCCTCGATCAACGCGCACATCACCGGCAACGCGCTCAAGCAGGCCCTGTTCGCGGGCCTGGCGGTCTACGGCTGGTGGGCGTGGCGGCGCGGCACGCAGGACGGCAGGCAGCTGCGCGTCCGCCCCGCCGCGTGGTGGGAGCGGTCGCTGCTGATCGGCGGGATGCTGCTGGGCACGGCCCTGGTCGGCGTGCTGTTCTTCGTCACCGGCCTGTCGTGGGGCGCGCAGGTGCCGCTGCCGAAGGGCGCTTTCCTGGTGGCCGCCGACGCCTACATCTTCGTCGGCAGCGCGATGGCCACCTGGGCGCAGGGCCGGGCGCTGGTGGACTTCTGGATCGTGTGGGTGGCCGTCGACCTGGTGGGCGTGCCGCTGGCGTTCAGCTCGGGGCTGGTGGTCTCCGGGTGGGTGTACGGGATCTTCTTCGTTCTGGTGGTGATCGGGTTCGTGAAGTGGCTGCGTGAATACCGGGCGGCCGAGGTCGGCGTGGCGGTGGCGCGATGAGCGACATCAAGCTGGACCCCATCGAGCGGGCCATCGACGACATCCGCAACGGCCGGCCCGTCGTCGTGGTCGACGACGAGAGCAGGGAGAACGAGGGCGACCTCATCTTCGCCGCGGCCAAGGCCACGGTGGACCTGTGCACGTTCACGATCAGGCACACCAGCGGGATGATCTGCGTGGCCATGGAGGGCAAGGAGCTCGACCGGCTCGGGCTGCCTCTCATGGTGGTGCACAACAAGGAGCGCATGCGCACGGCGTACACGATCACCGTGGACGCCCGCGACGGCGTGACCACGGGCATCTCCGCGGCCGACCGGGCGCAGACCATCCGCACGCTCGCCGACTCCGCGACCGAGCCCAACGAGCTGGTGCGCCCCGGGCACGTCTTCCCGCTGCGCTACCACGAGGGCGGCGTGCTGGCCAGGCGCGGCCACACCGAGGCGGCCGTGGACCTGGCCCGGCTCGCCGGCCTGTCGGCCGCGGGCGCGCTGGCCGAGGTGGTCAACGACGACGGCACCATGGCCAGGCTGCCCGAGCTGCGCCGCTTCGCCGACGAGCACGACCTGGCGCTGGTCTCCATCGAGGACCTCGTCGACTACCGCCGACGGGCCGAGAGCATGGTCACGCGGGTGGCCGAGACGCGGCTGCCGAACGCGTACGGGATGTGGCGGGTCTACGGCTACGCCAGCGCGCTCGACGGCGGCGAGCACGTCGCGCTCGTCTTCGGCGACCTGTCCGACGGCGAGAACATCCTGGTCCGGGCCCACTCCGAGTGCCTGACCGGCGACGTGTTCGGCTCGCTGCGCTGCGACTGCGGGGTGCAGCTCGGCAACGCCATGTCGGCCATCGCCCAGGAGGGCCGCGGCGTGGTCGTCTACCTGCGCGGCCACGAGGGCCGGGGCATCGGCCTGCTGGCCAAGCTCAAGGCGTACAGCCTGCAGGACAACGGCAGCGACACCGTCGACGCCAACGTGGAGCTGGGGCTGCCGGTGGACGCGCGGGAGTTCTCCAACGCGGGGCAGATCCTGGCCGACCTCGGCGTCAGGTCGGTGCGGCTGCTCACCAACAACCCGGCCAAGCTCAAGGGCATGGACGGGTACGGCATCAAGGTCCTCGGCCGCGAGCCCCTGCCCGTGGCCATGAACCCGCACAACGAGCGTTACCTCACGGCCAAGCGCGACCGCCTCGGCCATCACATCTCGGAGGCATCATGAGCGGCGAAGGCAGGCCGGGCGTCGCGGCGCCCGACGCCTCGGGGCTGAGCGTGGGGGTGGTGGCGGCCAGCTGGCACGCCAAGATCACCGATCAGCTGGTGGCGCGGGCTCTTCAGGCCTGCGACGACAGCGGCGCCACGGCGACCGTGGTGCGGGTGCCGGGATCGCTGGAGATCCCGGTGGTCGCCCAGGCGCTGGCCCGCCGCTGCGACGCGGTGGTGGCGCTGGGCGCGGTCATCAAGGGTGAGACCGCCCATTTCGACTACGTCTGCGACTCGGTGACCGCGGGCCTGACCCGGATCTCGCTGGACGAGGAGACGCCCGTCGGCAACGGCGTCCTCACCTGCGAGACCCTGGACCAGGCCCTCGACCGTTCGGGCCTGCCGGGCAGCAAGGAGGACAAGGGATACGAGTCGGCCGTCGCCGCGCTGGAGACCGCCCTCCTCCTGCGGGACCTCCACTAGCCTGCGGTAGGTTTCCTTCGTGCCCGAGCCGATCACTCCACCGCCCCTGCCCGTCACCTGGCGTCCCCGCAGACCGCGGATCGTCGCGTACGGCTCCGCAGTCGTGATCGTGCTCGGGTCGGTGATCATGGCGGTCTTCATCGCCGAGCCGTTCAAGCTGCCCGACCGGCTGGCGATCGTGGCGTTCGGGTGCGCGGTGGCGTTCGTGCTGCACATGCTGGGGCGGGTGCGGGTGGAGGCGGACGACGAGGGTGTCACCATCGTCAACGCCGCCCGCACCCACCGCTACTCGTGGCCGGAGATCCTGGAGGTCACGCTGCTGGTGGGCGACCCCTGGCCGAAGATCGACACCTCCGACGGGCGCACCATCGGGGCCATGGGCATCCAGGGCTCGGAGAAGGCCCGCGCCGTCCGGGCCACGGCCGAGCTGGAGGCCCTGATCCGGGAGCGCGGCGAGGCTCGCGAGAAGTAGCCGGTCGATGACCCCGTGTCATGGTCGGCGGGTGAATATCGCCGGACCGGGTGTCGACGTAGCCTGAAGGAGTGCTGCGGCGGACAATCAGGGCAATGGACATCGAGTCGCCGGCCAAGCTCATCGAGCTCCTCGACCGGCACGCCTACCTGGCCGACGAAGGGCTGGCCACGGCGGCCTTCCTGGCGCTGAGGATGGGCCGGCCGCTCTTCCTCGAAGGAGAGGCGGGAGTCGGCAAGACCGAGCTCGCCAAGACGCTGGCGACGCTGCTCAAGGCGCCGCTCATCAGACTCCAGTGCTACGAGGGGCTGGACGCGGCCCAGGCGCTGTACGACTGGGACTTCGCGCGCCAGCTGCTCCACCTGAAGGCCGCGGAGGCCGCGGGCGTCACCGACGTGGGCCGGCTGGAGGGGGAGATCTACGACAGGCGGTTCCTGATCGCGCGGCCCCTGCTCAAGGCCATCGAGACGCAGCCGAGCGTGCTGCTCGTGGACGAGATCGACCGGGCCGACGACGAGTTCGAGGCGTTCCTGCTCGAAGTGCTCTCCGACTTCACGATCTCCATCCCCGAGCTCGGGACCGTCAAGGCCACGAAGCCGCCGGTGGTCGTGGTCACCTCCAACAGGACGCGCGAGGTGCACGACGCGCTCAAGCGGCGCTGCCTCTACCACTGGCTCGAACACCCCAGCTTCGACCGCGAGGTCGCCATCCTGCTGCGCCGGCTGCCCGACTGCACCGAGACGCTGGCCGTGCAGGTGGCGCGGGCGGCCGAGCGGCTGCGGCAGGCGGACCTGGTCAAGCCGCCGGGCGTGGCCGAGACGCTCGACTGGACCGAGGCGCTGCTGACGCTGGGGGCCAAGGAGCTCGATCCCGCCCTGGCCGCGGCCACTCTGGGGGCGGCCCTGAAATACCGGGAGGACGTCTCGAACGTGCTCGGCAACGGGCTGCTGCCCCATGGATGAGCTGGTCGCCACGATGACGGCGTTCGCCAGGACGCTGCGTGCGGCCGGGGTCGCCGCCGACCACGAGCGGACCCAGAACATGCTCAGGGCGCTCGACCACCTCGACGTGGCCGACTCCGGCGAGGTCTACTGGGCCGGGCGGCTCACGCTCTGCGCCACGCCCGACGATCTGCCCCGTTACGACCGGTGCTTCGCCGCGTACTTCGGCGGGGTACGGGCGAGCGTGGCCCGTACGAGCACGACCAGCGTCACCAGGCACCTGGCGGCCGAGACGCGGGGTGAGACGGACGGCGGCGACGAGGGGACGGCGGCGCCCGCGACGGCGAGCCGGGCCGAGGTGCTGCGGCACCGCGACGTGGCCCGGCTGACCGAGGCCGAGCGGGCCGAGGTGCACCGGATGCTGGCCATGCTGAGGTGCGGCCGCGAGCGACGGCGCTCGCGCCGCTTCGAGGGCGCCCACCGGGGCGTGCTCGACCCGCGCCGCACCATCCGCGACGCGCTCAGGAAGGGCGACATCGCCCGGCTCCGGCACAAGAGGCACACCACCCGTCCGCGCACCGTCGTTCTGTTCGTGGACGTCAGCGGCTCGATGGCCCCGTACGCCGAGACCCTGCTGCGCTTCGCACACGCGCTGGTCAGGAGCGAGCCCCGGGCCACCAAGGTCTACTCGGTCGGCACCAGGCTCACCCCGATCACCGCCGAGCTGCGCCACCGCGACCCCGGCACCGCCCTGAACGAGGTCTCCAAGGCCATCCCCGACTGGAGCGGCGGGACCCGGCTGGGCGACGAGCTCAAGGAGTACCTGTCCCGCTACAGCGCGCGCGGGGTGACGGTCGTGATCGCCTCGGACGGGTGGGAGCGCGGCGACCCCGCTCTCCTGGGGGCGCAGATGGCCAGGCTGGCCAGGCAGGCGCATCGGGTGATCTGGGTCAACCCGCACAAGGGGTATGAGGACTACCAGCCTCTCACGGGCGGTATGCGGGCCGCCCTGCCGTACGTGGACGACCTGGTGGCCGGGCACAGCCTGGCCGCCTATGAGCGACTCAGCGAAAGGCTGGCCCATGCGTGACGTGCTGCCGGAGATCATGAGGTGGTGGAGGTCGGGGCTCAAGTTCGGGCTGGCGACGGTGGTGAGCACGTTCAGCAGCGCGCCCAGGCCGCCGGGCGCGGCCATGGCGGTGCGCGGCGACGAGGTGGTCGGCAGCGTGTCCGGCGGGTGCGTCGAGGGCGCGGTGTTCGAGCTGGCCGCCGAGGTCGACGAGGCCGTCCTGCAGCGGTACGGCGTGAGCGACGACGACGCGTTCGCGGTCGGGCTCACCTGCGGCGGCATCATCGACATCCTCGTCGAGCCGATCTCGATCGAGACCTTCCCCGAGCTGGGGGAGATCGCGATGTCCGTGGACGCGCACGAGCCGGTGGCCGTCGCCACCATCGTCTCCGGCCCCGGGCAGATCGGCGCCCGCCGGGTCATCTGGCCGGACCGCTCGTCCGGCACGCTCGGGCTCGACCGGCTCGACGAGGCCGTGGACGACGACGCGCGCGGCATGCTCGCCCAGGGCCTGACCGGCATCAGGCACTACGGCGGCGAGGGGGAGCGGCGCCTGGACGACCTGGCGGTGTTCGTGCAGTCGTTCGCGCCGCCGCCGCGCATGCTGGTGTTCGGGGCCATCGACTTCGCGGCGGCGGTGGCCAGGGTGGGCAAGTTCCTCGGCTACCACGTCACGGTCTGCGACGCGCGCCCGATCTTCGCCACCGCCAAGCGCTTCCCCGACGCCGACGAGGTCGTGGTCAAGTGGCCCCACGACTACCTGTCCTCCGTCCAGGTGGACCAGCGCACGGTGATCTGCGTGCTCACCCACGACCCCAAGTTCGACGTGCCGCTGCTGGAGGTGGCCCTGCGCACCGACGCCGGGTACGTGGGCGCCATGGGTTCGCGCCGCACCCACGAGGACCGGCTCGTCCGGCTGCGCGAGTCCGGGCTCACCGACGCCGAGCTGGCCAGGCTGCGCTCGCCCATCGGGCTCGACCTCGGCGCGCGCACCCCCGAGGAGACGGCCGTGTCGATCGCCGCCGAGCTGATCCAGCTCCGCTGGGGCGGCTCGGGCCGCCCGCTGTCCAGCACCGAGGGCCGCATCCACCACGAGGGCTCATGAGGAGCGCGAAGGTGGCCGGGCTGCTGCTGGCCGCGGGGGAGGGCGCCCGGCTGGGCACGCCCAAGGCGCTGGTCGAGTACGCGGGCGAGCGCCTGGTCGACCGCGGCGTGCGGCTGCTGGAGGAGGGCGGCTGCCACCCCGTCGTGGTCGTGCTCGGCGCGGCCACCGTGCAGGTGCGCGGCGCGGTGACCGTGCGCAACCCGGACTGGGCGTCCGGCATGGGCTCGTCCCTGCGGGTCGGGCTCGCCGCGCTGCCGCAGGAGGCCGAGTCCGTGGTGATCGCGCTGGTCGACCAGCCGTTCATCGGCCCGGGCGCGGTACGGGCGCTGATCGCCTCGGGCGCCGGGCTGGCGGTCGCCACCTACGAGGGGAGGCGCAGGAACCCGGTGCTGATCGCCCGCGAGCACTTCGCCGAGGTGGCGGAGCTGGCCGTGGGGGACGTGGGGGCGCGGCCGTTCATGAAGGCGCACCCCGAGCTGGTCACCGAGGTGCCGTGCGACGAGCACGGGAACCCGGCCGACATCGACACGCCTCAGGACCTGCGGCTGCTGGAGCCGCACCTAGAGCCGCAGTGAGGCGATGGCGGCGCGGTGGTCGCTGCCGGTCGCGGGGGCGACGCCCGCCTTGGTCGCCGTCATGCCCTTGAACAGGATGTGGTCGGGCCGGGTGATCGGGAACTCGGACGGCCAGGTGAACCCGAACCCGTCGCCCGCCACGGTCTGCGCGTCGTTCAGCGGCGGGGTCAGCCCTCGCATGCCGCGGTCGGTGGTGGCGGTGTTGAGGTCGCCGAGCAGCAGGATGCGCTTGCTCGGGTCGTCGTCGATGAGCCGGCGCGCGTGCGCGAGAGAGACGTCGCGCGAGGCGGTCTCCCCGGGGCGGGCCGAGGCCAGGTGCATGACGTAGACGGTCACCTTGCCCTTGGGGGTGGCGACCACCGCGCGCAGCGCCCGCGGCCAGCCCAGGCCGATGTCGAGCGGCTTGGGCTCGCTGATCGGGTAGCGGCTCCACAGGCCGACCGTGCTGACCGGATAGTGGTACTTGAACATCTTATTGAGCTGTTTGGCCGCGGGGCCGCCGCTGGTCAGCTCCTGGGCGGCCAGCAGGTCGAGGTCCTTGGCGATCATGCGGACGGCCTCGCCCGAGGCGTTGTTGGTCACGCCCACGTTGACCGTGCCGACGGCCAGGTCGCTCGGGCCGCCCGGCGGCGTGCGCAGCAGCGTGGAGCCGAACATCGCCGCCCACACCACCCCGGGCACCAGCGCCGCGATCACGGCCGCCCTGGAGCGTGCCAGCGCGGCGACCAGGAGCAACAGCGGGACGGTCACCCCCAGCCAGGGCAGCAGGCTCTCCATCACCGGTGTGAACCCGCCGAGCGCGGGAATCAGCTGGTGTCCGGCCATGGCCATGGCGACCACGGCGGACACGATGACGACCAGCCGACTCAGCACCTGATCCAGGCTAGTGGCTCCCTGCCCGCCACGCCGACGCGATAGCCTGTTCGCGTCGCAACGGAATATCATTCGGTTTCATCGGGAGCCCGGCATGCGCATCGGTATGGCACTCAACTACTCGGGCGGCTTCAAGGAGACGGTGGCCGAGCTGGCGGACTACGAGAAGGCCGGGCTCGACATCGTCTTCGTGGCCGAGGCCTACAGCTTCGACGCCGTCAGCCAGATGGGGTACATCGCGGCCAGGACCGAGCGGCTGGAGATCGCCTCCGGCATCCTGCCGATCTACTCCCGCACGCCGACGCTGCTGGCCATGACGGCCGCGGGCCTGGACTTCGTCTCCGACGGGCGCTTCACGCTCGGGCTCGGCGCGTCGGGGCCGCAGGTGATCGAGGGCTTCCACGGGGTGCCGTACACGGCGCCGCTCGGGCGTACCAGGGAGGTCATCGAGATCTGCCGCCAGGTGTGGCGGCGCGAGCGCCTGGTGCACGAGGGCAAGCACTACACGCTGCCGCTCCCGCCCGACCAGGGCACGGGCCTGGGCAAGGCGCTGAAGCTCATCAACCACCCGGTACGGCCCCGCATCCCGATCGTGATCGCCGCCATCGGGCCCAAGAACGTCGAGCTCGCCGCCGAGCTGGCCGAGGGCTGGGAGCCGATCTTCTACGTGCCCGAGAAGGCCGCCGACGTGTGGGGCCGGTCGCTGGCCGCCGGCAAGGAGAAGCGCGACCCCGAGCTGGGCGAGCTGGACGTGATCGCGCAGGCGTCCCTGGCGGTCGGCGACGACGTGGCCGGGCTGCTGGAGTTCGGGCGGCCGATGGCGGCCCTCTACATCGGCGGCATGGGCGCCAAGGGCCGCAACTTCTACAACGACCTGGCCAGGCGCTACGGCTACGAGAAGGAGGCCGAGCGGATCCAGGACCTCTACCTCGAGGGCAAGAAGGACGAGGCGGCCGCCCTGGTGCCCGGCGAGCTGCTGGAGAGCATGTCGCTGATCGGCAGCGAGGGGTTCGTGCGCGACCGCGTCCAGGCGATGAAGGAGTCCGGGGTGACCACGCTGAACGTGGCGCCGCTCGGCAGGACGCACGAGGAGCGGGTGCGGCTGATTGAGCTGATCAAGGACATTGTGGGGTGAGTCACACCTTTTAGCGGAATACGTCCGTTTTGACGGGTGTTGTGGGAGCTCGTGAGGTTCTCCCTGGTGTTCGTGTGGCTCGTCGAGCGGCTGCACATCGATCTGTGCCGGTTGCACGGATCGCTCTGTCGCTGAACCGCGTCAGCCTCGATCACCCCTTCCTCACCTGGCATGCCCGCTCGCGCGGCGGGCCGGCATGCCCTTTCCCCGGGAGCTCCCCCACCCATGAAGAGATTCTCCTTCTCCCTGCAACTGCTGGTCGGCCTCGCGGCCGGCATCGCGCTGGGCTTCGTCGCCAAGATCTGGGACGTGGCCTGGCTGGCCGAGACGCTGACCCGGATCGGGCAGATCTTCGTCCAGCTGCTCAAGCTCGCCGTGCCGCCCCTGGTCTTCACCGCCGTGCTGGTCAGCGTGGCCAACCTGCGCAACGTCAACGGCGCCGCCAGGCTCGCCTCCAAGACGCTGCTGTGGTTCCTCGTCACCGCGTTCGTCTCGGTGGCGCTCGCGATCGGCCTCGGCCTGCTCATCAACCCCGGCCAGGGTGTCACCCTCGACACCGCCGCCGCCAAGGCCGTGGACACCGAGGGCGCGGGCACCTGGCTCGACTTCGTCACCGGCATCCTGCCCACCAACATCGTCACCGCCTTCACCGAGGTGAAGGTCCTGCAGATCGTCTTCCTGGGGGTCGTGCTCGGCGCGGCGGCCCTGGCGGCCGGCGAGAAGGCCGAACCGTTCCTGAACCTCGCCCGCTCCGTCCTGGAGCTGGTCCAGAAGGCGCTGTGGTGGGTCATCCGCCTGGCTCCCCTCGGCACCGCGGGCCTGATCGGCAAGGCCGTGTCCACGTACGGGTGGGACCTGCTGGCGCCGCTGGCCAAGTTCAGCGCCGGGGTGTACATCGGCTGCTTCATCGTGCTGCTGGCCGTCTACCCGACGGTGCTGGCCGTGTGGGGCAAGGTCAACCCCGTCCAGTTCTTCCGCAACGCGTGGCCCGCGATCGAGCTGGCCTTCGTCTCCCGCTCGTCCGTCGGCACGCTGCCGCTGACGCAGCGGGTCACCGTCGAGCGCAACGGCGTGGACCGCGACTACGCCTCCTTCGCCGTGCCGTTCGGCGCCACCACCAAGATGGACGGGTGCGCCTCGGTCTACCCGGCGCTGGCCGCGATCTTCGTGGCCCAGGTGTTCGGCGTGCCCCTCGGGTTCGGCGACTACCTGCTGATCGCGTTCGTGTCGGTGGTCGGCTCGGCCGCCACGGCGGGCCTGACCGGCGCGACCGTCATGCTGACGCTCACGCTCAGCACGCTGGGGCTGCCCCTTGAGGGCGTCGGCCTGCTGCTGGCCATCGACCCGATCCTCGACATGATCCGCACCGCCACCAACGTCGCGGGGCAGCTCGTCGTCCCCGTCCTGGTGGCGCGCTCGGAGGGCCGTCTGGACGAGGCCGTCTTCAACGCGCCGCCGCAGTCGCTGGACGTCGCCGCGCCGGTGGGCCGCGTGCCGCAGCCCGCGGCGGCCTGACCTCGCCGCCCGGCCCGCCCCGTCATCCCGCCCCGTCATCCCGCCCCGTCATCCCGCCCCGTCATCCCGCCCGGCGGGATGATGGGGCGGCAGTGTCTGCGGGGCCCTATGGTGGTCGGAAATCCTGATTTTCGAGTAATTGGCGGGGATATGTCCGACGCGACGCCGTCCTTGGTCGCTGACCGGTATCGGCTTGACGAGCGCATCAGCAGCGGGCCGATGGGTGAGGTGTGGCGAGGGTACGACACGCGGGCCGACTGGGTCGTGGCCGTGAAGGTGCTCGGCGCCCGGGTGGCGGGGGGCGCGACCCGGGAGGTGCTCAGGCAGCACGCCCAGGCCGTGGCCCGGGTCATCCATCCGAACGTGGCCATGGTGCTGGACGTCGGCGACCACGACGGGGCGCCGTTCCTGGTGATGGAGTTCCTCACCGGCCCCAGCCTGGGCGAGGAGCTGGCCGCGCGCGGTCCGCTGCCGATCGTCGAGGTGTGCGACCTCATCGGGCAGGCCGCGGCCGGGCTCGACGCCGCGCACCGGGCCGGGGTCGTGCACGGGCACGTCGCCCCGCACAGCTTCCGGCTGGCCGGGAGCGGGGTGCTGAAGGTCGTCGGGTTCGGGATGGACGACCGGGTGCCGGGGGACCCGCGGTACGTGGCGCCCGAGCGGGCGGCGGGGCAGGAGGCCGCGGCCGCCGGGGACCTGTACGCGCTGGGGTGCGTCTGCTACGAGCTCCTGTGCGGCCGCCCGCCCTTCGGCGACGAGGCGGGGGATGATTCCGGCGGCGCTTCCGGGCGGGGTGTGCCCGCTCCGCCGAGCGCGTCGAGGTCCGAGGTGTCCGCGGAGCTGGATCGGCTCGTGCTGGCCATGATCGCCGAGGATCCCGCGCAGCGGCCCGGCAGCGGTGAGGCGATCCGGCGGGCGCTGGCCGCCATCGCGCGGCCGCGCGCCAACCCGGCCGCACCGCCCATGCCGCCCGGGTCTGGGCAGGCTCCCCCCGGGTCGCCTCTCCCTGGGGCGGCTCCCCCCGGGTCGCCTCTCCCTGGGGCGGCTCACCCCGGGTCGCTCCACCCTGGGGCGACTCCCGCCGGGTCGCCTCCGCCCGGGGCGGCCATGCCCGTGACGGGCGTTTCCTTCCGGGACGGCGGCGTGCCGGCCGGCGGGCCGGGCGGGACGTTCGGGGGCGACGGATCGACCGAGGTCTTCCAGGCCCCCGGGCACGGCGGGCCTCCTCCGAGGGCCGGTGACACCGCCGTCTACCAGGCGGGCGACCTCGAGCCCGCCCCGGCCTCGAACCGCAAGCTCATCCTCCAGCTCGGCGCCGCCGTGGTGGTCATCGCGGTGGTGACCGTCGTCATGGTGATGTGGGCGGGCGCGAGGAAGGAGGAGCCGCTGACGGCCTCCACCCCGACCGCCGAACCGAGCACGCTGCCGAGCACACTGCCGACCACGCTCCTCACCGAGGAGCCCACGCCGGACGCCACGCCCGGCCTGGTGAGCACCCTGGGACCGACCTCGCTGCGCGAGACGGTCCAGCCCAAGGCCACCCTGGGCGAGGCGATCCCGCCGGGCGGCTGGCGCAAGTGGCTGTCGGAGTTCGACAAGGCGCTGATGGCCCAGCAGGCCATGGGCGCGATCGACCCCAAGGTCGCCGGCAAGGCCCGCGACAAGATCAGGAAGGCGGCCAGGAAGTTCGAGGAGGGCCGCATCGACTCGGGGATCGACCAGATCGCCGGCGTCTACCACGACCTGAGGCGGGCGCAGGAGAAGGGCGACATGGGCGGAGCCGGGCCGGCGGCTCAGGTCCTGAACGACTGGCGGCTGCCCGACGACTAGGCGCTCCGGGCTGGCTCGGCCAGCTGGCGGGCGATAGTGACGCCAGGGTCGGAACACGTACATTGGCGCCATGAGCGTCGACTACGTGGCACGCCGGGCCCGCCTCGCCGGGTTGCTGCCCGCCCGTGAGGTGACCGCCCTGCTCGTCACCTCGCCCGTGAACGTCCGCTACCTCACCGGGCTGGTCAGCTCGAACGCCGCCGTCCTGGTCAGGGCGGACGGCACCGCGCTGCTGGCGACCGACAACCGCTACATCGAGGTGGCCCGGACGCTGGACGTGCCGTCGGTCGAGGCGTACGACGTGGAGAGCGCGCTGGCGGAGCCGGGGGCCGGGATCGAGGCGGCGTGGATGAGCGTGGCCACGTACCGGCGCCTGGGCGAGGGGCTGGTGCCGCTGGAGCCGGTGGTGGAGCTGCTGCGGGCGGTCAAGGACGACGGCGAGCTGGAGCTCCTCCGTACGGCCTGCGAGATCACCGACCAGGCATTTGCCGATATTTCGGGGAAAATCGTCCCGGGGATCACCGAGCGCGACCTCGCCCGCCTCCTCGACAACCGCATGACCGAGCTGGGCGCCGACAAGCCCGCGTTCGACACGATCGTGGCCGCCGGCGAGAACGGCGCGATCCCGCACCACGCCCCCTCCGGCAGGGAGTTGCGCGCCGGCGACCTGGTCACGATCGACTTCGGCGCCCGCTACCAGGGCTACCACGCCGACATGACCAGGACGGTCTGCCTGGGCCCGCCGACGGACTGGCAGCGCGAGATCTACGACCTGGTCGCCGAGGCGCAGCGGGCCGGCAGGCACGCGCTCGCGCCGGGCGCGGGGGCCAGGGAGGTGGACGCGGCGGCCCGTACCGTCATCGAGGACGCGGGGTACGGGAGCCGCTTCCGGCACGGGCTGGGACACGGAGTCGGCCTGGAGATCCACGAGGAGCCGTTCCTCGGCCCGTCGCGGACCGGTAGACTAGAGGATCGAGTTCCGATCACCGTCGAGCCCGGGGTCTATCTCCCGGGCCGGGGCGGGGTTCGCATCGAGGACACCCTGGTGACACGTGAGGGCGGGCCGGAACTTTTCACGAAGACGACCAAGGAGCTGCTCGTCCTTTAGAGCGGCCGCACGCGGGAGAAGAACGAGTGGCGACGACCAACGACCTCAAGAACGGCATGGTGCTGAAGCTCGAGGGCGGTGAGCTCTGGGCCGTGGTCGAGTTCCAGCACGTCAAGCCGGGCAAGGGTGGCGCGTTCGTGCGCACCAAGCTCAAGAACGTCCTCTCCGGCAAGGTCGTCGACAAGACCTTCAACGCCGGCGTGAAGGTCGACGTGGCCAACGTCGACAAGCGCGAGATGCAGTACTCGTACAAGGACGGCGACGACTTCGTGTTCATGGACACCGAGACCTACGACATGGTCAACGTGCCCAACAACACCGTCGGCACCGCCGCCAACTACATGCTGGAGAACACTCTGGCCACGGTCGCGTTCAACGAGGGCTCTGCCCTCTACGTCGACCTGCCCGCCGCGGTCGAGCTGACCATCGCCGAAACCGAGCCCGGCCTGCAGGGCGACCGCTCCACCGGCGGCACCAAGCCCGCCACGCTGGAGACCGGCGCCGAGATCAAGGTGCCGCTGTTCATCACCACCGGTGAGAAGGTCAAGGTCGACACCCGCAGCGGCGATTACCTCGGCCGGGCCTGAGGTGTCGGCACGCGGCAAAGCACGCCGGCGGGCGCTTGACATCCTCTTCGAGGCCGAGCTGCGCAGCGAGGATCCGCTGAAGATCCTCGCCGAACGCGTGGAGCGGCAGGAGCCCCCGGTGAACGAATACACCTCGACCATCGTCGAGGGCGTCGCCAGACACCACGCGCGCATCGACGAGCTGATCACCACCTACGCCGAGGGCTGGACCCTCGACCGGATGCCCGTCGTCGACCGCAACCTGCTGCGCGGGGGCACGTACGAGCTGCTCTGGATGCCCGGCGTGCCCGAGGGCGTGGTGATCAGCGAGTGGGTGCACCTGGCGGGTGAGCTGTCCACGGACGAGTCGCCGCAGTTCGTGAACGGGCTGCTGGCCCGCTTCAAGCAGCTCAAGCCAAGCCTCACCCTTTAGACACCGTCAAAAGGCCGAGTTCGGGGTACGTTCCAATGAAATAAGGCGTACCTTCCAAAAAACAAGGGGTACGTTCCCAAGTACACAACACGACGCCTGCCCGCACGGCTCGCCGAGACGAGGGCCGTGCGTCGTCACACGGCCGGGCGCCTATGCGCGCAAGCCTGACGTGTGGCCAGGGGGCGTGCGGACAAGTGGCGCGTCACCAGCCGCGACGCGCCCCTTGCCGCTCGCCCGGCGGTGCGTATCGTGTGGGCATGGTGATCGAGGACGACGTACGCCGGCTCGCCCTGGCGCTGCCCGGGACCGTCGAGAAGACCATGTATGGCACGCCCGCCTTCTACGTCCGCGGCAAGTGGTTCGCCCGGGTGCGTGAGGAGGGCGACGTGCTGGTGCTGCCGGTGGGCTCCGTGGAGGAGAAGGCGGGGCTGATCGCGGCCGAACCGGCCGCGTTCTTCACGACGCCGCACTACGACCGGTCCGCCGCCGTGCTGGTGCGGCTCGGGGCCGTGGACGCCGAGGAGATGGGCGAGCTGCTGACCGACGCGTGGCGGCTGCGGGCGCCCAAGCGGCCGGCCGCCGGCTTCGACGCCTGACCCCGCGACCTGGCCTCACGACCTGACCCCGCCGCTCGGACATCGGTGGCGATCATCGGCGGCGGCGCGCCCGGGGCGGCGTGCGCGACCCGGAGCGGGCGGTGCCGGTGACGGCGAGCGGGGGAGCGGCGCACGGCGTAGGCTGGGGCCCGACCGCGGAGAAGCGCAGTTCAAGATGTGCGTGATCGCGAGGGCCCGGAGCGCGGCCCGTCGCGAGGGGAGAGGGAGGCGAGCCGACGTTGCGTGCTGAAGGCGTCACGAGGACCCCGGCGGTGCGGACCGCCGTCGTCTGGGACGCGTTGCGGTCCGCGCTGGCCGAACGGACGGCGGCGACCGGCCGGGAGGGGCTCGACATCGTCGATGCCGGGGGCGGCACCGGCGGGTTCGCCGTGCCGCTGGCGGCGCTGGGTCACGCCGTGACCGTCGTGGATCCGAGCCCCGACTCGCTGGCCGCGCTCGAGCGCCGCGCCAAGGAGAAGGGCGTGCGCGTGCGGTCCCTGCAGGGCGACGCCGCCGACCTGGGCGAGCTGCTCAGCCGTGACAGCGCCGATCTGGTGCTCTGCCACAGTGTGCTCGAATACGTCGAAGACCCGATCAGCGCGCTGACCGCCGTCGCGGGCGTGCTGCGCAGGGGCGGCGCGGTGAGCGTGCTGACCGCCAACCCCGTCGGCAGCGCCATCCACCGGGCGCTCGCGGGCCAGTTCGACGAGGCGCGGGCCGTGCTCGACGACCCGCGGGGCACCTGGGGCGACCGCGACCCCACCCCGAGGCGCTTCGACGCCGAGACGCTCTCCGAGCTGCTGGCCGCGACCGGGTTCGCCGTCGGCGCCGTCCACGGCGTGCGGGTCTTCGCCGACCTGGTCCCGAGCAGGCTCGTCGACGGGGAGCCCGGCGCCGCCGAGGCGCTCGTCGCCCTCGAGCAGGTCGCCGCCACCCACCCCGTGCTGCGCGACATCGCTACTCAGCTGCACGTGCTCGCGCACAGGTCGTGAGGCGCCGGCACTGGGTATAGAACGCATGTTCGGATAGAATCGGCGGCGTGTCTCGCAAGCAGATCACCGGCATCGGCCCCGCTCCACGCACCGGGGCCGACGACAGCGGCTGCCCGATCCTGCACGTCGACATGGACGCCTTCTTCGCCAGCGTCGAGCTGCTCGAGCGTCCCGAGCTGCGCGGCCGCCCGGTGATCGTGGGCTCGCCCGCGGGGCGCGGCGTCGTGCTCAGCGCCACGTACGAGGCCAGGGCCCACGGCGTGCACTCCGCCATGCCGATGAGCAGGGCGCGCCGGCTCTGCCCGCAGGCCACGATCATCCCGCCCAGCCACGGCAAATACTCCGAGGTCTCCAAGGGCGTCATGGAGATCTTCCACACGATCACCCCGATGGTCGAGCCCATCGCGTCCGACGAGGCGTTCCTCGACGTCGGCGGCGCCAGGCGCCGGCTCGGCCCGCCCGCCGTCATCGCCGCCATGATCAGGGAGCAGGTCCTCGACCGCTACGGCATCACGTGCTCGGTCGGTGTGGCCAGCAGCAAGTTCGTGGCGAAGCTGGCCAGCAAGCAGTGCAAGCCCGACGGGCTGCTGGTGGTGCCCGCCGACCAGGTCGTCGACTTCCTCCACCCGCTGCCGGTCTCGGCGCTGTGGGGCGTCGGCGAGCGCACCGAGCAGTCGCTCGTACGCCTCGGCATCCGCACGGTCGGCGACCTGGCCAGGGTGCCGCCCGCCACCCTCCAGCGCGAGCTCGGGCAGGCCGTGGGCGGCCACCTGGCGGCGCTGGCCTGGGGTCGCGACGAGCGGGCGGTGAGCGCCCACGTGCCCGACAAGAGCATCGGCAACGAGGAGACGTTCGCGGCCGACGTGGACGATCCCGAGGTGATCAAGCGGGAGTTGCTGCGTCTTTCCGAGCGGGTGGCCGCCAGGATGCGTAAGGGCGGACACGTGGGAAGGACTGTAAGTGTGAAGCTCCGCCGCGCTGATTTCACGACGATCAACCGCTCGCGCACACTGCGCGAGGCGACCGACGTGGCCCAGGTGATCTATGCCACAGCCTGCGAGCTGTTCGAGGCGGCGGGCCTCCAGCGCGTGCGGCTGCGCCTGGTCGGCGTCAGGATGGAAAACCTGCGCCCCGCGGGCGAGGCCACCCACCAACTCGGCATCGGAGAGCGGGAGACCGGCTGGCGCGAGGCCGAACAGGCCATGGACAAGGCGATCCGGCGATTCGGTCCCGATGCGGTGCTCCCAGCATCGCTCGTACGTGGCAAGCTTGATGATGTAGAGACATGACGCAGATGTCCGGATTTTTATGGGGCATCGGTGTCGCGATTTTGGGGGAAGGGGGGCGAGATGGGCCACAATGGAGCCATGACGACACCTCCGGTTTGGTCTGCGTTGGACGTTTGCTTTCGCCTACGTCTACAGCCTCGTATTCTGGGGATAACCGACCGCGAGGTTCGGACACCCCGTGTCGTCCGTTGCCGTCTTCCCCGTCCTGGGGCTGTCCTTGGGAGGCGCCGTGCCGCTCTCTGAGCACGAGCAGCGCTTGCTCGACCAGATCGAGCAGGCCCTCTACGCCGAGGACCCGAAGTGGGCCAACACCGTAAGGATCAGTGACCCGCGCAGCCATTACAAGCGTCGTCTGATCAAGGCCTCCATCGGCTTTGCTCTCGGCGTCGTCATCATGATGGTCGGCGTGGTGATGAGTGGCAGTGCCCTGATCCCTCTCGGCGTCGGCGGTTTCGTGGTCATGCTCGCCGCGTGTCTGTGGGGCCTGTCCAGTTGGAAACGCATGAACGGGTTCGGTGACTCCGCGCCCGCCTCGGGCTCGGCCCCTCCTCCGGGCAAGCAGGCCCGTCGGCCGCGCCGGGGGACGTTCATGGAGCGCATGGAAGAGCGCTGGCGCCGGCGCAACGATGAGCGCTGACCGCTGACCTGCGGAGCCGCCCGGACACGCGTCCGGGCGGCCCTCGTGTGGGTGGTGGCCCTTCCGGGTCCCGTCGTGCGCTCGTCCGCCCAGGCGTCGACGTTCCCGCTGCCGAAAACGCGACCGGCCGTCCCCCTCGACGAGGGGGACGGCCGGTCGCGTGGGTCGGTCAGGAGCCCTTCTGGGCGGACGTCCGCCGCAGCCTGATGTTCTCCAGCAGGTCGAACCCGTCGAGCAGGCGCTCGCCCAGCCCCCGCAGCCGCCGCAGCGTGGACGGCGGCAGCAGCACCGCCCGCAGCCGGCGTCCGCGTGACACCGTGGCAGCCAGCGCCTGGCGCACCTGACGCAGGTCCTTGCGCAGCGGCCCGATCTGCCCCGGATCCCTGGCGAACAGCACCCGCTCCACCGCGGACGCGATGGCCGTGATGGCCGCCGCCGAGTCGGCGTCGAACTCGTACTGCTGGGTCAGCCGCCGTGCCAGCGCCCGCGGGGTCTCGCTGAGCTGGCGGGCCATGCCGTAGTCGTACAGCACGTCGTCCAGCTCCGCCCACGCGGCGGCGACCGACGGATGGCCGCCCCCCGGCTTCGACGCGATCCGGGCCGTCAGGTCGTCGGACGGCTCCGAGACCTTCCAGCCCAGAGCGCGCACGCGCCGGTTCCTGGTGATCAGACGCAGGCCCGCGGGGATCAGCAGCACCAGCAGCAGCGCCGCCGCGCCGATGCCGATCTGGCCGATCAGCGGCATCGAGTCGTCCGTCGGCAGCCCGCCGGTGGCGACCACGCCCTCGCGGTCCAGCTCGCGAGGGTTGCGCCGGGTCTGCGGGTCGACCGGCTCGTCAGCGGACGAACTCGTCGAACCCGGCGTCGGCGTCGACGCCTCCCCGGTCGCCTCCGGCCGGGGCTGGGTGTACTCGGGCACCCGCGCGCTGCCCTGGCCGGCCGAGCCTGCGGGAGTCGGCTCGAACGGCAGCCAGCCCACACCCTCGAAATACAGCTCGGGCCAGGAGTGGGAGTCGTTCGTGCCGACCTGCCACCGGTCGCCGACCTTCATGCCGCCCGTGTAACCGATGGCCACCCGCGACGGGATGCCCACCAGCCTGGCCAGCACCGCCATCGACGCGGCGAACTGCTCGCAGTAGCCGGCACGGTCGCGCAGCAGGAAGTCCCGCAGCGCCGAGTTGCCGTGCCCCTGCGTGCTCAGGGTGTAGGTGAAGTCGCCGCCGGTGAAGAACTGCTGCAGCTTCACCGCCGCCTCGTAGTCCGTCTTGGCGTTCGCGGTCAGCCTGGTCGCCAGCTCGGCGATCTCGGGCGGGAGGTTGTCCGGCAGCCTCAGGAAGCGGGGATCGACGCTGGGCCGGGTCCCGCTGACCGAGTCCAGCAGGTCCGGCGTCGGTTCCGGCTCGCTCGTGGTCACCTCGTACTCGACGCCGGCGGCCTCGTCGCGGGTGGAGAAGACCATGAGCGTGTCCACGTCCGCCCGCCAGTCGCCGTCGATCTGGATCTGTCTCGGCGGGTACGGCAGCGGCAGGAACTGCAGCTTCGCGATCTCGTCGCTGATCCGGATGTCCGTGGTCACGGTCTTGACCTTCGGCTCCGGGCCGAGGCCGGGCGGCGCCGGGAGGGGGCCGTTCTCTGTCCTGTTCTGCGGGGCCCCCTTGGGCTCCGTCATGCCGAACTGCTGGCCGTCGAACGTGTCGAGCGCGAAGATCCGCAGATAGCGGGGTTTGTCGTCGTTGTTGGCGTAGGTGAGGACCACGCGCCGTTCCGGCAGCTCCAGCTGGCCCTTCAGGTTCGCGATGGGGTTGGGGATGCTGATCGAGTTGCCCCGGCCCGAACCGCTGCCGCCCACGCCGAACGTGAAGAACGACACCGGCTCCATGGCCGGCAGCAGGGCGGGCACCAGCACCGCCAGCACGATCGCGGCGAACCCGATGCGCTTGCCCGACAGCCGCAGCCCGCTGGTGTCCGCCGAGGTGCGGGCCTCGGGCCGGGAGGACGTGGCGCGGGTCGTCCGCCGTACCAGCACCGCCCTGCCCCAGTGGCCCACCCGCTCGCGCCCGTCGGCGATCAGCAGGCCGATGAACCCGAGCGCGGCCAGGATGAACGCCGGCCAGCTGATCGGGTCGGGCAGGATCGTCGCCGGCACGGTGGCCAGCGCCAGCAGCGGCAGCCCGGCCAGCGCCGCCTTGCGCAGCCGCGCGGCCAGCAGGTCGACGGCGATCGCGATCAGCGCCACGCCGCCGGCGGTCAGCAGCGTGATGCCCTCGGTCGCCGGCACGGGCGCGGCGAAGCGCTGGATGTCGGTCCAGCCGACCCCCAGCAGCCTGCCCAGCTCCACCACCGACCCGCGGGTCGGCACCACCAGCGCCCACGCCTTGGCGGAGGCGAACGCCGCGGTCAGGTAGACCCACACCGCGAGCAGCGCGACCAGCGGCGCCGCCCACGCGGGCAGCGACAGGCGGCTGCTCAGCAGGCCCGCGGCCATCACGGCGAGCACGGCGCCCAGCGACGACCAGAACCAGGAGCCGCCCTGGAAGAGCGGGTAGAGCAGGAACGCCGCGGCGAACGCGGCCACGCCGGAGGCGGCGGTCAGCCTCATGCCGCGCCTCCCGCCGGGTTGAGCGCGTACCTGTCGCGGTTGGCGGCGTTCTGCCAGACGGAGGCGATCGAGGTGCCCGCGGGCAGGCGCACGATGCGCCAGCCGTATCCGGCCAGGACCGTCTGCACGGCCTGGTGGTTCTCGGCGGCCGCGCGGTCCCCGCCGTCCCACGTGCTCACGTCGAGCATCACCGCCACCGCGGTGATGCCGCTGTGCCTCAGCCTGGCCAGCTCTCTCGCCTCCTCAGGGTCGAGGTCGCCGAGCACGGCCACGATCAGCCCGTCGCCCCCGCCCTGGCGCAGGGCCGAGACGCCCATCTCCAGGGAGCGGGCCGGGCTGTGCCGTACCACGGCGAGGGTGTCGAGCAGCGACCAGCTCAGTCCGGTGTCGGTCAGGTGCTCGGCGCCCTGGTCGGTCACCAGCCGCAGGCCGAGGCCCTCGCGGGCGAGGTGCACGCCGATCGAGGCCGCGGCCGAGACCGCCACCTCGAACGACGAGCGCGGGCCCTCGCCGCGGTGCGCGTACCTGCGGGTGTCCAGCAGGAGCGCGCCGCGGCTCTGCCACTGCTGCTCCTCGCGGCGCACCATCAGCTCGCCGCGGCGGGCCGTCGAGCGCCAGTGCACCCGGCGCAGGTCGTCGCCCTGCCGGTACTCGCGTGGCGCCACGTCGTCGTCGCCGGCCGCGGCCACGCTCCTGGTACGGCTGTCGCCGCCGCCCGTCCACTCACCCGACAGCCGCACATGGGGGAGCGCCGCGACGTGCGGCGTCACCACGAGCGTGTCGCTGATCGTGAACGAGCGGGTCAGCTCGACGAGCCCGAACGGGTCGGCGATGCGGACCGACAGCGGGCCGATCGTGTAACGGCCGCGCAGGTCCGAGCGCACCCGGTAGTCGATCTCCCGCACGCCCCGCGACTCGACCCGGTCGAGCACGAACCGGGGCCGCACGCCCAGCGCGTAAGGAACGGTGTCCTCGATGAGCAGCAGGCCGGTCGGGAGCCTGGTGACGTTCTCCAGCCGGAGGGTCACGGTGGCCTCGCCGCCGACCTCCGCCCGCGGCGGGTCGAGGCGCCTGGCGCAGCTCAGCCGGTAGCGCGTGCGCGCCACCACCATGGCCGCCAGCAGCGGCAGCGCCGTCACCAGGACGCCGATCCTGAACAGGTCGTTCTCGCCCAGGATGACGGCCATCAGCAGCGCCGCGATGCCGGAGGCGAGGAACGACCTGCCCCTGGAGGTCAGCGCCCGCAGTCCGGCCCTCACGACGCCCTGGCCTCCGGCACCGGTACGCGCCTGAGCAGATCGGTCACCACCTGCTCGGGCAGGCGGCGCTGGCCCTGTGCCTCGACGCTGGGCAGCAGCCGGTGCGCCAGCACGGGGATGGCCAGGTCCTGGAGGTCGTCGGGGATGACGTAGTCGCGACCGGCCAGCGCGGCGTGCGCCCTGGCGGCCCGTACGAGCTGCAGCGTGGACCGGGGCGAGGCGCCCAGCCGCAGGTCGGGGGAGTGGCGGGTGGCCACGACGAGGTCGATGGCGTACTTCTTGACCGCCTGCGAGACGTAGACGCCGCGTACGGCCTCGATGAGGGCGCGCACCTCGGCCGTCGTCGCCACCGGCTCCAGTTTGTCCAGCGGCGAGGTCTGGCCGTGCACGTCGAGCATCTCCAGCTCGGCGTGCGGCTCGGGGTAGCCCATCGCGATGCGCGCGGTGAAACGGTCGCGCTGCGCCTCGGGAAGGGGATAGGTGCCTTCCATCTCGATGGGGTTCTGGGTGGCGATCACCATGAACGGCGTGTCCAGCTGGTACGTCTCGCCGTCCACCGTCACCTGCTGCTCTTCCATGCACTCCAGCAGCGCGGACTGCGTCTTCGGAGAGGCGCGGTTGATCTCGTCGCCGACCACGATGTTCGCGAACACCGGGCCGGGCTTGAACTCGAACTCCCGGGTCTGCTGGTTGTACGCGCTGACCCCGGTGATGTCACTGGGCAGCAGGTCGGGAGTGAACTGCACGCGGCGCACCGGACAGTCGATGGAGCGCGCCAGCGCCTTGGCCAGCATGGTCTTGCCGACCCCTGGAACGTCCTCGATCAGGAGGTGGCCCTCCGCGAGCAGGACGGTGAGCATGATGCGGACGGCGTCGCCCTTGCCCTCGATCACCGATTCGATGGCGTTCCGAATCCGATGCGCGGTGGAGACCAGCTCGTCGAGCTGGGGAGGGACATCATGGGTTACTGCCACCGGGCCTCCATGAGAGAAGTGCGACGGCTGTCCCGTAGGGTGCCTTTGCGGGAGCCATGCCATTCCTTTTCCATTGTGTGTACGACCCTACGACGCTGTGGGTTCTCGGGCGACATTTGTGGATATTCCAGGGAACACCGGTGATGTTCCTGTTCTTGTCGCATAGCAGTACGAATCCCGTGACACGACACCCCACCGGGCGCTCCACTTTCCTCCACCGCGGGCTTCCCGAACGAGCCGAGCCCCTATTTCCGCGGCCTTTTGAACCCTCGACACGCCCATGAGGGTTGACCGCCCGGTCACCCCCCTCCACCCCGCTCCATCGCTCTGACCTGCGGTAACGCAACGGAAACCGATGATGAAGACGGTTCGAATCAGTTGACGGTGGGGAGAAGTGGAGTATGGTGGTGCGCAGTGGAGGGCCCGGTGCACCAGCGCTGAGCGCTTCACGAGGCACGGGAGGTGGGTCCGGTGTTCCTCGGAACCCATCAACCGCGTCTGGACGACAAGGGACGGCTGTTCCTGCCGGCTAAGTACCGTGAGGAGCTGGCGGAGGGTCTTGTGATCACCAAAGGCCAGGAGCGATGCCTCTACGTCTTTCCCGTGGAGGAGTTCCAGCGCATTACCGAGGCTCTCAGCACCGCCCCGGTCACCGCCAAGGCGGTGCGCGACTACAGCCGCGTCTTCTTCGCCAGTGCGTCCGACGAGAAGCCAGACAAGCAAGGGCGCATCACGATCCCGCAGAGCCTGCGTCAGTACGCGGGTCTGGAGCGTGACTGCGTCGTCATCGGGGCCAACACCCGGCTGGAGATCTGGGACGCGCAGGCCTGGGACACCTATCTCAGCGCGCAGGAGCAGGCGTTCGCCGATCTGTCGGAGGAGGTGCTGCCAGGGATCTTGTAGTGACCACGGTCGATCCGTCGGTGTTGTCGTTCGGCGAGGTCTCCACCCGCAACCACTGCCGGTCAGCTGATGCACCTTCCCCGGTGTCAGATGACAGGCGTCCACGAAGAGGGTGCGGATGGGGACCTGGCCGGGCGGCGCCGGGTGGGGACTCAGAGGTGGCCGACGATCGATCTATACGCGTCATCCGCGGGCAAGGACGCGAGAGGGGGGTTGGAGATGCAGGACAACGCTGGCACGGGCGGTCACGTTCCGGTGATGCTCGAGCGCGTTCTGGAGCTGCTCGGGCCTTCGCTGTCCGGCAGCGAGCCGGTCGTCGTCGACGCCAACCTCGGCCTCGGTGGCCACTCGGAGGCCCTGCTCGCCGCCTATCCTTCACTCCATCTGATCGGGATCGACCGCGACCCTTTCGCGATCGACTTCTCGACCCGCCGGCTGAGCCCGTACGCGGACCGGATCACCCTGGTCCACGCCTCCTCCGGTGACCTGGCCGAGGTGCTCGCCCGCGCGGGGCGCACCACGGTCAACGGAGCCCTGTTCGACCTGGGGGTCTCCTCGCCGCAGCTCGACGAGGCGGAGCGCGGGTTCGCCTATTCCTACGACGCGCCGCTCGACATGCGGATGGACACCGACCAGGAGCTGACGGCGGAGCTGGTGGTCAACACCTACTCCGCCCCGGAGCTGATCCGCATCCTGCGCGATTACGGAGAAGAACGATTCGCTCCGCGTGTCGCGGGCCTGATCATCAAGGAACGGGCCAAAGAGGCCATAACCTCGACTAAGCGGCTTGCGGACATCGTGCGTGAGGCGATTCCCGCCGCGACCCGGCGCACCGGGGGAAACCCCGCCAAGAGGACTTTCCAAGCGCTGCGCATCGAGGTGAACGCGGAGCTGTCCGCCCTGGAGGCGGCGTTGCCCGCGGCACTCGACGCGCTGGCGCTGGGTGGGCGAGTCGTCGTGCTCTCGTACCACTCGCTCGAGGACCGGCTCACCAAGCAGGCCCTCACGGCGCGAACCAGGGACACCAGCCCCCCCGGGCTGCCCGTCCCCCTGCCGGCTCACCAGCCGAGGTTCCGCCTCCTGACGAGGGGAGCCGAGCTCCCAAGCGAAGAAGAGCTCGCCCGCAACCCGCGGGCGGCCTCGGCCCGGCTACGGGCGGCAGAGAGGATCCGTGTTGACGACTGAGCAGGAGACCGGCCGGGGAGCGCCCGTCCGCCGCGCGACCCCCAAGACGGGTACGCGCCGGCTCGGGGCGCCGCACCAGTCCAAGCCGCGGCCCCGTCCTGACGTCGAGAGCAAGCTGTCGGCGGCCGAGCGGGCGCGCCTCGACCTCGACGGCAAGCGGCCCGGCGCCGAGCGGGAGCGCGCCGACGGCGCCACCCGCGTGCGCCCGGGCACCCGTACCGGTGCCGGCACCGCCGGCAAGCGGATCGCCTCGGTGAGCGCGCAGATCAGGCGGCCGATGGCGCGGCGCCGGCCCGCGCGCAGCCAGCGCGCGCCGTTCGTGCTGCTCGTCGTCGGGCTGCTCTGCGGCGGCCTGGTGAGCCTGCTGCTGCTCAACACCATGCTGGCCAAGGACGCCATCACCGACGCCGACCTGCGCGACGAGATCGCGGTGGCGCGTCAGGAGAAGGAGAAGATCGAGCTGGAATACCAGCTCAAGACGCAGCCCGACGTCCTCGCCACGATGGCCGAGAAGGAGGGCGAGCAGCGCAACTGGAAGAACGTCGACAGCTGGAGCGGCGCCGACGGCCTGAGCGGTCAGGCGGACAGGGAACGGTGAGCAACTCAGGCGGCAGGGGGCAGGGACCCGGCCGCGGCGCTGGCGGCGCCGGCTCTCAAGGAGGGCCCGGCGCCGCTCGTCGTACGCCGGGAGGTCCGGGACGGGCGGGGCGGCAGGGCGGCTCCGCACGTTCTGATGGGGGCCGTTCCGACGGGTCGGGCCGCCCGGCGTCGCCGGAGAACCCGCCGCGCCAGCCGCGCAAGCGCCCGCCGGACCCGCTCGACCTGCCGTTCGGCCCGGGCGACCCGCCACGGGGCCGTCCGCCGCGCGAGTCCGGCGACGAACCGCGCGGCCGTTCCCGCCGCGACGACGCCGACCGCGCCGACCCGGGTGAGACCGGCCGTCCCCGCTCCGGCGGCAGCCGCCAGAGCGGCCCCGACCGTGCCCGCCGCGACGGCACCCGCCAGAGCGGCCCGGACCGCGGCCGTTCGGGCGGCTCGGGCGGTTCGGGCGGTTCGGGGCGCGGCCGCTCGCGCGGCGATGCCGCGGACGGCACCCGCAGGCGCCCGCGCGACGAGGACGACCGCCCGAGGGGTGGCGCCGGGCGCGGCCGTGATGAGGACGACCGCCCCAGGAGTGGCGCGGGGCGCAGCCGTGATGACGACGACCGGCCGAGGAACAGCGCGGGGCGGGGCCGTGACGACGGTGACCGGCCCAGGGGGCGTGCTCCCCAGGGGCGCGACGAGGCCGACCGGCTCCGCGGGCGCGTCCAGGGAGGCGACGAGCGAGCCCGAGGCCGGCAGGAGGACGACGCGCCGCGCCGCGGCCGGCAGGAGGACGACCTCCGGAGCCGGGCCAGGGAGGACGGCGCGCTGCGGCGTCCCCAGGCGGGCGGCCCGAGGCCGCAGGCCGCCAGGCCGGAGGCGGCACGGAGCAGCGAGCGGGTGGCGGCGCGCCGCGGCGGGGAGGTGCCCCCGCCCCGAGGGCCGCGCCGGCCGCCGCCGCGCCCGCCCAGGCCGCCGCTGGTGCTGCGGCTGGGCAATCCGCGCAGGCGCATCAACATCGGCCTGATCGGCATGACGTTCGTGCTGTCGATCTTCGCCGGGCGGCTGATCCAGATGCAGGGCCTCGACTCCAAGGTGTACGAGGCCGCGGCGGTGGGCCAGCGCACGCACACCGAGCAGATCCCCGCCGAGCGCGGCTCGATCACCGACATCAACGGCCACGGCCTGGCCATCACCGTCGAGGCGCGCGAGCTGTCCGTCGACCCGTCCAAGGTCACCCCCCAGACCCGGGCCAAGTGGGCCGCCCTCCTGGCCCAGCAGCTCGGCAAGAGCGAGCAGGAGATCTCCGCCAAGCTGGCCAGGACCGACACCCGCTACCAGCGTCTGGCCACGGACGTCGACCCGGTCGTGGCCACCCGCCTGCAGCAGGCCGGCGTGCCCGCGCTGGCGGCGAAGAAGACCTACCGCAGGCTCTACCCGGCGGGCGACCTGGCGGGGAGCCTCATCGGGTTCGTCGGCGACGAGGGCGCCGGGCTGGGCGGCATCGAGCAGGCCAGGAACACCCTGCTGGCCGGCCAGGACGGCGAGCAGCGCGTCGAGACGGGCCGCGACGGCCTGCGCATCCCGATGACCAGCAGCCAGCACACCGCCCCCGTCAACGGCCAGGACGTGCGGCTGACGATCGACCGCGACATCCAGTGGGCCGCCCAGGAGTCGATCGCCGAGCAGGTCGAGAAGGCCGGCGCCGACAGCGGCACCGTGATCGTCATGGACGTGCAGAGCGCCCAGATCATCGCCATGGCCAACGCCCCCGAGCTCGACCTGAACAACTGGCGCAAGGCCCCCGCGTCCGCGTACGTCAACAAGGCCGCCGCCGACGTGTTCGAGCCCGGCAGCACCAACAAGGTGATCACGGCCGCCGCCGCGATCGAGGGCGGCGCGGTGACGCCCGACACGGTGTTCCAGGTCCCCGACCGGATCAAGTGCGCGGACCAGGTGCTGCGCGACGCGCACCCGCACAAGGCCGAGTCGATGACGTTCCGCCAGGCCGTGGCCGAGTCCAGCAACGTGGCCACGATCATGGCCGCCCGCAAGGTCGGCAGCGAGCGCCTCTTCCGGATGCTGAAGGCGTTCGGGTTCGGCACGCGGCCGGGCGGCGGCGTGCCGAGCGCGGAGGCCGGGCTGCTGCCCGACTACAAGAACTGGTCGGGCAGCCAGAGCTGCACCGTCGCCTACGGGCAGGGCGTTTCGGTGACCGCGCTGCAGATGGCCAGCGTCTACCAGACCATCGCCAACGGCGGCGTCAAGATCGAGCCGCGGATCGTGGCCGGCACGACGGACACGTCCGGCAGGTTCGTTTCCGCTCCCGCAGGTAAGCAGACCAGGGTGGTGAGCGCGACGACTGCCAAGGAGATCACGACGATGCTGGAGACCGCGGTGAGCGCGGAGGGCACGGGAGAGCTCGCGGCCATCCCCGGCTACCGGGTGGCGGGCAAGACGGGCACGGCCAACCGCTACGATGCGAAGCTCGGCCGGTACGAGGGCTATACGGCCTCGTTCGTCGGGTTCGCGCCCGCCGACAAGCCCCGGCTGGTGGTGCTGTCGGTGCTGCAGAACCCGAAGAACGGCCACTTCGGCGGGCAGTTGGCGGCCCCCGTGTTCAAGGATGTGATGACGTTCGCCATCAAGAGCAAGAAGATTCCTCCCACAGGCTCCGCCGCGCCGCCGGTGCGGATGCGCGCGGGACAGTGACCAGGGAAGGTACGCTCTCGCCGTGCGTCCCCCGTCGTCTATGCGTCCTACGACCAGCCCGCCCCGCCCGCTGACCGGGCTCGCGACCATGCTCGACGCCGACTCAGGCACGTCGCGGTCGCCTCATGCCGCCCTGACCGGCGTCACCATCGACTCCCGCGACGTCAGTCGCGGAGATCTCTACGTGGCGTTGCCCGGCAAACAGGCCCACGGAGCCGCCTTCGCCGCCGAGGCGATGGCGAAGGGGGCGGTGGCGGTGCTCACCGACCGCGCCGGCCGCGACGAGGCCGTCGCGACCGGGCTGCCGGTGCTGATCGTGCCCGACCCGCGCGCCCTGCTCGGGCAGATCTCCTCCTGGGTGTACGGGCAGCCGGCCCACGACATCCAGATCCTCGGAGTCACCGGCACCAGTGGCAAGTCCACCACCACGTTCATGATCGAGGCCGGCCTGCGGGCGGCCGGGCACCGGGCCGGCCTGGTGGGCGGCGTCGAGATCCGCGCCGGCGAGGCGCGTTTCCGGCCCACGCTCACCACGCCCGAGGCGCCGCAGCTGCACGGCCTGTTCGCCCTGATGCGCGAGGAAGGCGTCAGCGCGGCCGTCATGGAGGTCTCCAGCCACGCCCTGGCGCTCGGCAGGGTCGACGGGATCTTCTACGACGTCGCCCTGTTCACCAACCTCTCCCAGGACCACCTCGACTTCCACAAGGACTTCGAGGACTACTTCGCGACCAAGGTGCGGCTGTTCCAGCCGGAGCTGAGCCGGGTCGGCGTGACCAACATCGACGACCGCTACGGGCGGGAGCTGCTCGACCTGGCGAAGGTGCCGATGACCACGTACTCGGCGCTGGGCGACCCGGAGGCCGAGTGGCGGGCGCTGGACGCCCGGCTGGGCGCCGACGGCAGCGCGTTCAGGGTCGTGGGGCCCGGCGGGGTCGAGGCGGACGCGCAGATCGCGCTGCCGGGGCCGTTCAACGTCGCCAACGCGCTCGGCTCCATCGTCACGCTCGTCGAGGCCGGGGTGCCGCTGCACACCGCCGTGCACGGCGTGGGCACGCTCACCGGGGTTCCCGGGCGCATGCAGCGGATCACGGCTGCGGGAGACGAGTTCCAGGCCGTCGTGGACTACTCCCACAAGCCCGGCGCCGTGGAGTCGGTGCTGCGCTCGCTGCGGTCCGTCACGGCGGGCACGCTGACGATCGTGCTCGGCTGCGGCGGCGACCGCGACAAGGGCAAACGGCCCGTCATGGGCGAGCTCGCCGCCCAGCTGGCGGATGTGGCCATTTTCACGAGCGACAATCCGCGCTCGGAGGATCCGCTGGCCATTCTCGTGACGATGATGGAGGGAGCGCTCCGCGTTCCGCAGCACGACCGCGCTCATGTGATCATTGAGCCCGACCGCGCGGCCGCCATCGGCCTGGCGATCGCCCGGGCCGGGCAAGGCGACGTGATCGTCGTGGCCGGCAAGGGTCATGAGCAGGGTCAGTACATTTCAGGCGAAGTGATCCCCTTCGACGACCGTGAGGTGGTCGCGGAGGCGATCGCCGCACGCGAGGAAAGCACGGAAAGCAGGAAGCACTGATGATCCCCTTGCCTCTGGCCAGGATCGCCGAGATAACCTCGGGCGCCCTGACGGGCATGGCCGATCCCCGCGCGGTCGTCCGCGGGCCCGTCGTGATCGACTCGCGGGCCGTAGAACCGGGATCGCTGTTCGTGGCCATCAAGGGCGCGCGCGTCGACGGCCACGACTACGCCGCGCAGGCGATCAGGGCCGGAGCCGTCGCCGTGCTGGCCACCAGGCCGGTCGAGGGACCCGCGGTGATCGTGCCCGACGCCGCCGCCGCGCTGGCCGAGCTGGCCACCGCCCAGGCGGCCGCGCTGCCCAAGGTCACCGTGATCGGCGTGACCGGCTCGGCGGGCAAGACCAGCACCAAGGACCTGCTGGCGCGGCTCACCGCCCGCGTCGGGCCCACGATCGCCCCCGTCGGCAGCTTCAACAACGAGCTCGGACACCCGCTGACCGTGCTGCGGGCCGACCTCGACACCCGCTTCATGGTGCTGGAGCTGGCCGCGCGCAACATCGGCCACATCAAGGACCTGACCCGCATCGCGCCGCCGGAGATCGGCGTGGTGCTCAACGTCGGCACCGCGCACCTCGGCGTCTTCGGCGGTAAGGAGGCCATCGCCAAGGCCAAGGGCGAGCTGGTCGAGGCGCTGCCGCGCACCGGCGTGGCCGTCCTGAACGCCGACGACCCGCTGGTGCGGGCCATGGCCTCGCGCACGGACGCGCGGGTCACGTTCTTCGGCCGGGGCGAGTCGGCCTCGATCCGCGCAGAGAGTGTCACGGTCGACGCCCGCGGGCGGGCCTCCTTCACGCTGCGCACGCCTTCGGGGTCCGCGCCCGTGTCGCTCCAGCTGTACGGGGAGCACGCCGTCGACAACGCCCTGGCCGCCGCCGCGGCCGGTTACGAGCTGGGCCTGCCGGTGGCGACCATCGCCGCCGAGCTGTCGCAGGCCACGCCGCTCAGCCGGTGGCGGATGGAGGTCACGGACCGGGCCGACGGGGTGACGGTCGTCAACGACGCGTACAACGCCAATCCCGACTCGATGCGGGCGGCGTTCGCGGCGTTCGAGGTGTTGGGCCGGGGACGGCGGCGCTTCGCCGTCATCGCGGCGCTGCGCGAGCTGGGCGAGGAGGGCCCCGTGCTCAACGCGGAGCTGGGCCGGCTGGCCGGCGGCTCCGGTCTGGCCGGGCTCATCGTGGCCGGCCCCGACGCGGGCCCGGTGCTGGAGGGGGCCTCCGCCGCCGCGGCGGAGGCGCAGGCGGCCGCTCAGGCGGCCCTGGACGCCCAGGCGGCGGCCCACGCCGCGGCCGGGGTCCCGCAGGCGCCCGTCCCCCACCAGGAGGCGCCTCAGGGCTGGCACGGGCCTTCCCCCGACCAGGGCTGGCACGGGCCCGCTCAGGACCAGGGCTGGCATGGACCGGCTCAGGACCAGGGCCGGCACGGGCCGTCCCCCGAGCAGGGGGCCCCGCAACCCGGCTGGCAGGCGCCGGACGCCGGTGGCGTGCCGCCGCAGGGATGGCAGGCTCCTCCGGCGGGTGGACCCGTGCCCGGGCAGCCGCCGGTGGGCGGGCCTCCCATGGGCGCGGCTCCCTTCGGCGGCGTGCCCGCCGGGCCGCCCGCGGGCGGGCCTCACCTGGGCGGGCCGGTGGCCGGGGCGCCGCCCGGTGGCGGGGCCGCGTATCCTGCGCAGGCGATGCGAATTGTGCACGTGCCCGATGCCGAGGCGGCCGCGGCCGAGCTGGCCGGATGGCTGCGGCCGGGTGACGCGGTGCTGGTGAAGGGACCGAGAGCCATGGGTCTGGAACGGACGGCCGAGCTCGTGCTCGGAGGTGCCGCTCAGTGACCGAAATCATCATCGCCGGTGCGGTGGGCCTGATCCTCTCGATGCTGGGCACCCCGCTGGCGATCCGGCTGTTGTCGCGGCGCGGCTACGGCCAGGAGATCCGTGAGGACGGCGTGCAGGCCCACCTCGGCAAGCGGGGCACCCCCACGATGGGCGGCATCGTGTTCGTGCTGGCCTCGCTGCTCGCCTACGGCGCCTCCCACCTGGCCACCTTCGCCCCGCCCACCGTGTCGGGCATGCTGGTGCTGTTCCTGATGACGGGGCTCGGCGCGGTCGGGTTCCTCGACGACTTCATCAAGATCTACAAGCAGCGCAGCCTCGGCCTCCGCAGCGGCGCCAAGGCGCTCGGCCAGCTCGTCGTCGGCGCGGTCTTCGCGTTCCTGGTGGTCCGCCAGCCGAACATCTACGGCATCACCCCCGCCGAGACCCGGGTGTCGTTCCTGCGGGACATCGGCCCGTCGATCGGCATCGTCGGGTTCACGATCTGGGTGCTCTTCATGATCGTCGGGTTCTCCAACGCGGTGAACCTCACCGACGGTCTCGACGGTCTGGCCAGCGGCGCGACCGGCGTCGTGCTGGCCGCGTACGTGCTGATCGGCAACTGGCAGCTGCGCAACAACTGCATCGACCAGCTCGGCCCCAACTGCTACTGGGTGCGCGACCCGCTCGACCTGGCCGTGGTGGCCGCGGCCGTGCTCGGGGCGCTGATCGGGTTCCTGTGGTGGAACGCCCCGCCCGCCCGCATCTTCATGGGCGACACCGGCTCGCTGGCCCTGGGCGGCGTGCTGGCCGGCCTGGCCATCGCCACCCGCACCCAGCTCCTGCTGATCATCCTGGCCGGCCTGTGCGTGATCATCACCCTGTCGGTCATCATCCAGGTCGGGTTCTTCAAGATGACCGGGAAACGGGTGTTCAGGATGGCGCCGTTGCAGCACCACTTCGAGCTGAAGGGCTGGGCCGAGACCACGATCGTGGTCAGGTTCTGGCTGGTCGCGATGCTCTGCTCGGCCCTCGGGCTCGGGCTGTTCTACGTCGAGTGGATGCCCAAGCCATGAGTGTCACGTGCGTGGCCGGGCTCGGCGTGTCCGGCACCGCCGTGGCGCGGGTGCTGGCCGAGCGCGGCGAGCGCGTCGTGGTCGTGGAGGCGGTGGAGGGCGAGCGCCAGCTCGCCGCCGCCGCCGAGCTGGCCGCGGCGGGCGTGGAGACCCGCTTCGGCGCGATGGAGATCCCGGAGGGCGTGACCCGCCTGGTCACCACCGGCTGGGCGCCGCACCACCCGCTGATCGCCGCCGCGCTCGAGGCGGGCGTCGAGGTCGTGGGGGAGGTGGAGCTGGCCTGGCGGCTGCGCCCGGCGCAGGCGGCCCCGTGGCTCGCGCTGACCGGCACCAACGGCAAGACCACCGCCGTACGCATGCTGACCTCCATCCTGCTGGCCGCCGGGCACAAGGCCCTGGCCGTCGGGAACGTGGGCGTCCCCGTGGTGCGGGCCGTCGCCGAGCCGTACGACGCGCTGGCCGTCGAGCTGTCCAGCTTCCAGCTCCACTGGTCCAGCACGCTGGCCCCGCACGCCGCGGCCATCCTCAACGTGGCCCCCGACCACCTCGACTGGCACGGCTCCATGGAGGAGTACGCCGCCGCCAAGGGCCGCATCTTCGAGCGGGCCGCGCACGTGATCTACAACGCCGACGATCCCGAGGCCACGAGGCTGGCCGCGCCCTATCCGGGAGCGGTCGGGTTCACGCTGCGGGTGCCCAGGCGCGGCGAGATCGGCGTCGTGGAGGACCTGCTGGTCGACCGGGCGTTCGTGGCCGATCCCGTGGAGGCGGCCGAGGAGCTGGCGACACTGGAGGACGTACGGCCCTTCGCGCCGCACAACGTGGCCAACGCGCTGGCCGCCGCCGCCCTGGCCCGCTCGCTCGGCGTACCGTCGGAGGCGGTGCGCCAGGGGCTGCGCGACTTCGTGCCCGACCCCCACCGCCTCGCCCACGTCGACCGGGTCGGCGAGGTCGACTACATCGACGACTCCAAGGCGACCAACCCGCACGCCGCCGCCGCGGCGCTGGCCTCGTACCCGTCGATCGTGTGGGTCGCGGGCGGGCAGCTCAAGGGCGCGGACGTCGACGACCTGGTACGCCAGGCGGCCCCCAGACTGCGCGGAGCGGTGCTGCTCGGGGCAGATCGGGACAGGATCGCCGAAGCCATCGCGCGACACGCGCCGAATGTCCCCGTCGTGGACATCGCTGATCGGGACACTGGTGCGATGGAAAGAGTCGTCACCGAAGCCGCCCGGCTGGCCTCGCCCGGGGACACCGTGCTGCTCTCCCCGGCGGGGGCCTCGCTCGACATGTTCGCCAACTACCCGGCGCGGGGGGAGGCCTTCGCGCGCGCCGTACGCGAGCTGAGGCTGCGACGTGAGCGCGAACGCTGAGGAGCCGCGCGCCGTCGAGGGGCCGGGCGGCTGGGCGCGGGAGCAGCTCGGGTCGCTGAAGGAGCTGCTCGACAAGCCGCTGACGACGTACTACCTGATCATCATGTGCAGCGCGCTGCTGCTCGCGCTCGGCCTGATGATGGTGCTGTCGGCCTCCAGCGTCGAGGCGCTGCAGAAGACCGGCAGCCCGTTCTCGTGGTTCTTCAAGCAGTCGCTGTCGGCCGCGGTGGGCCTGCCGGTGATGTGGGCCTGCTCACGGCTGCCGGCCAAGTTCTTCCGCTGGGCCGGCTACCCCATGATGGCGCTGTCGATCCTGGCGCTGGTCATGGTGCTGTTCATCGGCTCGTCCGAGCTGGGCGCGCAGCGGTGGATCTACATCGGCCCGTTCACCCTCCAGCCGTCCGAGCCGGCCAAGCTCGGGCTCGTGCTGTGGGGGGCCGACCTGCTCGCCAGGCGGGCGCGGCAGGGCCGCATCGAGTGGCGGCAGCTGCTGATCCCGCTCATGCCCGGCACCGCGATCCTGGCCGTCATGGTCATGCTCGGCCGCGACCTGGGCACCACGCTGGTGCTGTTCATGATCTTCCTGGCGCTGCTGTGGGTGGTGGGGGCGCCGATCAAGCTGTTCGGCGGCATCCTGTCGCTGGCGGTGCTCGCCGCGGTCATCATGATCAAGGTGGAACCGTACCGGATGGCGCGCATCGGGGCCTACCTCAACCCGTGGGCCGACGCGCAGAACGCCGGATACCAGGCCGTGCAGGGCCAGATCGCGATGGGCTCGGGCAGCTGGTTCGGGCTCGGACTCGGCGCGAGCCGCCAGAAGTGGAACTGGCTGCCCCACGGCGAGAGCGACTTCATCTTCGCCATCCTCGGCGAGGAGCTCGGGCTGATGGGCACGCTGATGGTGGTGGCGCTGTTCGGGCTGCTCGGGTACGCCGGGCTGCGCGTCGCCGTCCGCGTCAACGACCCCTTCACCAGGCTCGCCGCCGCCGCCATGGTGGCCTGGATCGTCGGGCAGGCGACCGTCAACATGGGCGCCGTGCTCAGCGTCCTGCCGATCACCGGCATCCCCCTGCCGCTGGTCTCGTACGGCGGCTCCTCGTTGCTGCCCACGCTCGCCGCGCTCGGCATGCTGCTGTCGTTCGCCAAACGCGAGCCTGGCGCGAGGGAGGCCTTGAAGGCTCGTGGCCCCGGACCGGCCGCCCGGGCCCTAAGCTGGCTTGGCCTGGGGGGTACGACCAAAGGCCGAGCGACACGTTAGGGAGTGACCGAGATGAGGGTGGTCCTCGCCGGTGGTGGGACGGCCGGGCACATCGAGCCCGCGCTCGCCCTTGCGGACGCGCTGCGCCATCTTGACCGGAGCGTCGGCATCACCTGCATGGGCACCGAGCGCGGTTTGGAGACGAGGCTGGTGCCCGCCAGGGGCTACGAGCTGGCGCTGGTGCCGGCCGTGCCGCTGCCAAGGGCGATCACTCCGAGCCTGCTCACCGTGCCGGGCCGGCTGGCCGGGGCGATCAACGCCGCGGCCGGCATACTCGACCGGGTCCAGGCCGACGTCCTCGTGGGCTTCGGCGGCTACGTCGCGACCCCCGCCTACCTGGCGGCCAAGCGGCGCGGCGTGCCGATCGTCGTGCACGAGGCCAATCCGCGCCCAGGCCTGGCCAACCGGCTGGGCGCCCGGCTCACCGAGCACGTCTTCACCGGCTTCCCCGAGGCCGCGATGCCCAAGGCCGAATACATCGGCACCCCGCTGCGCCGCGAGATCGTCACGCTCGACCGGCTGTCGGCGGGCGACAAGGCGCGCTCCTGGTTCGGGCTGGAGAACGACCGGCCGACGCTGCTGGTCTTCGGCGGCTCGCAGGGCGCCAGGTCGCTCAACCAGGCCGCGCTCGCCGCCGCGCCCGTGCTGCGCAGCGCGGGCGTGCAGGTGCTCCACGTGCTCGGCCCGAACAACGCCGTCGACCGCGAGCCGCCGCCGGGCGACCCGCAGTACGTGCTGCTGCCCTACGTCGACCGCATGGACGTCGCCTACGCGGCCGCGGACTTCGCGCTGTGCCGCGCCGGCGCGCTGTCGTGCGCGGAGCTGACCGCGGTGGGGCTGCCGGCCGCGTACGTGCCGCTGCCGCACGGCAACGGCGAGCAGGCCATCAACGCCGGGCGCATCGCCCGGGGCGGCGGCGGCCTGATGGTCGACGACGCCCAACTGACACCCGAATGGATCATCCACAACGTGCTGCCCATCCTCCGTGACCCCGAGCGGGTCGCGGCCATGTCGGAGGCCGCCTCCAGACTTGGCCGGAAGGACGCCGATATCATGCTTGCCCGGAAAGTGTTGGAGATAGCCCGATGAGTCTCGTCAAGCTGGTCGATCCCATTGCCGTAGCGGATCTGGGGCGGGTGCACTTCATCGGCATCGGCGGCGCGGGCATGTCGGGCATCGCCCGCATCCTCCTCAAGCGCGGCGTACGGGTGTCCGGCAGCGACGCGCGCAGCTCCGAGCTGATCACCGAGCTCCGCGAGCTGGGCGCCACGGTCCACATCGGCCACGCCGCCTCGCACATCAAGGACGTCGACACCGTGGTCGTCTCCACCGCCATCCGCGACTCCAACCCCGAGCTGGGCGAGGCGCTCAAGCAGGGGCTGCGGATCATCCCGCGGGCCGCCGCGCTGGCCTCCGTCATGGCCGGGCGCACCGCCGTGGCCATCGCGGGCACCCACGGCAAGACCACCACCAGCTCGATGCTGACCGTGGCCCTGCAGAAGTGCGGCGCCGACCCGTCCTACTGCGTGGGCGGGCAGCTCGTCACCACCGGGCTCGGCGCCGACGAGGGGCAGGGCCAGGTGTTCGTGGCCGAGGCCGACGAGAGCGACGGCTCCTTTCTCATGCTCGCGCCCGACATCGCGGTGGTGACCAACGTCGAGGCCGACCACCTCGACAACTACGGCGACCCGGGGGCCGTGCACGCCAGCTTCGCCCGCTTCGCCGAGCGGGTGGGCTCGCTGCTGATCGCGTGCGCCGACGACCCGGGCGCCGCCGAGCTGGCGCACCGGGCGCGCGAGCGGGGGCTGCGGGTCAAGACGTACGGGGTCGAGGGCGAGGACTACCGCGTGAGCGGGATCAGGCCCGACGGGTTCGGCACGGTCTTCGGCATCGAGGGCAGGGGCGAGGTCCGGCTGGCCGTCCCCGGGGCGCACAACGCGCTCAACGCCACCGCGGTGATCGCCGTGGCCGACGAGCTGGGGCTGCCCTTCGAGGAGATCAGAGAGGGGCTGGGGGCCTTCACGGGGGCCAAGCGGCGCTTCGAGGCCAAGGGCGAGGCCGGCGGCATCGCGGTCTTCGACAGCTACGCCCACCACCCGACCGAGCTCACCGCCGACCTGAAGGCCGCCCGCGACGTGGTCGCCTCCTACTCCGGCCACGGCCGGGTCATCGCGATCTTCCAGCCGCACCTCTACTCGCGCACCCGGTTCTTCGCCGACGAGTTCGGCGCGGCGCTCGCGCTGGCCGACGAGGCCATCGTGCTCGACGTCTACGGGGCCCGCGAGGATCCGGAGCCGGGCGTCTCGGGCGCGATGGTGGCCGGGAAGGTGCCGCTGCCTCCGGAGCGGGTCGCGTACGCGCCCGACCGGGCCCTGGTGCCCGCGATGGTGGCCGAGCGGGCGCGGCCCGGCGACATCGTGCTCACCATGGGCGCGGGCGACGTCACGGAGCTCGGCCCCCAGATCGTGGCCCGCCTCTCCTGACACCCCTGCGGGCTGACGGCGCGCGAGCACCGACGGGAGCGCGGTGCGTCCCGTTGGGGGGCGTTTGGGCGTGGCGCGCGGTGCCGTGCGGCGCGTCGGCGTAGGTTCTGTGCCGACGCCCGGGGGCCGGAAACCCCGGGGCCGACATGGGGAGGGCGATGAAGGCGAGGACCGCGTTCCTGGGGCTGCTGACGGCGGGAGTGGTGGGCACGGCCGCCTGGCTGGTGTTCTTCTCACCCGTGCTGGGCGTGCGCTCGATCGAGATCGTGGGAAATCTCACAGTGCCGAGCGAGCGCATCAAACAGCAGGCCGGCGTGCCGGACCTCCATCCCCTCGCCACCGTCAACCTCGCCGACGTCGAGACCCGCGTGCTGGGCATCAGACAGCTCGCCAAGGCGAAGGTGGACCGGATCTGGCCGGGCACGCTCAAGATCGAAGTGGTCGAGCGCGAGCCCGTCGCCGCGATCCCCGCGGGCGGCAAGGTGGCGATCGTCGACAAGCAGGGCGTGGTGATCGAGGTCAGGTCCGCGGCGCCGCCCATGCTGCCGGTGCTCAAGGTCGACAACCCCGCCGTCGGCGACCCGGCCATGATGGCGGCGCTGCAGGTCATCCAGGCGGTCCCGGGCGTGCTGGCGCCCAAGGTCCGGGAGGTCCGCGCGGGCACGGCCGAGGGCGTGACCCTGCTGCTGTCCGACGGGCGCACCGTCATCTGGGGCGGCGCCGACCGTCCCAAGGAGAAGGCGCGCATTATTACATCGCTGCTCAAACGAGAAAAAGCCACGGTGTACGACGTCAGCTCCCCGGACGTGGTGACGCTGAAGTGATCAAGACTGGGCAAGTGCGCGGCAACGGCATCGCCCAGCTTGTGCGAGGTGGGGGTCGCGGCGTGAGAGCCTTAAGTCGTACGTCGGGCCAGGAGCCCCCGACCAGGCGCGACTTCGGAGCGAAACGGACAGCCCGCGACACGCCGGACGTGCTTGCGGCGCGGTTAGTTGACCCGCCAGGTAGGGGACTCCTACTGTCCGTATCAATCCTCAGGTTGACATAAATCTAAATCTCAACCTGAGGTTGAGAGTTACCCGAAGTGACAAAAAGCGGAGACAATCCGCACCGAAATGGCAAGTCAACGAGCGGAAAGGCCCCTCGTCGTGGCAGCACCGCAGAACTACCTCGCGGTCATCAAGGTCGTCGGCATCGGCGGCGGCGGAGTCAACGCCGTCAACCGGATGATCGAGGAGGGACTCAAGGGCGTCGAGTTCATCGCGATAAACACCGACGCCCAGGCGCTGCTGATGAGTGACGCCGATGTGAAACTCGACGTGGGCCGTGAGCTCACGCGCGGACTGGGCGCGGGCGCCAACCCCGACGTGGGGCGCAAGGCGGCCGAGGACCACCGCGAGGAGATCGAGGAGGTCCTCAAGGGGGCCGACATGGTCTTCGTCACGGCCGGCGAGGGTGGTGGCACCGGCACGGGCGGCGCGCCCGTCGTGGCCAACATCGCCCGGTCGCTCGGCGCGCTCACCATCGGCGTCGTGACCCGGCCGTTCAGCTTCGAGGGACGGCGCAGGGCCATGCAGGCCGAGGCCGGCATCGAGACGCTGCGCGACGAGGTCGACACGCTGATCGTGATCCCCAACGACCGCCTGCTGTCGATCTCCGACCGGCAGGTGAGCGTGCTGGACGCGTTCAAGGCGGCGGACCAGGTGCTGCTGTCCGGTGTCCAGGGCATCACCGACCTGATCACCACCCCTGGTCTGATCAACCTCGACTTCGCCGACGTCAAGTCGGTCATGTCGGGCGCCGGTTCCGCCCTCATGGGCATCGGCCACGCCCGCGGCGACGACCGTTCGGTGGCGGCGGCGGAGATGGCGGTCTCCAGCCCGCTGCTGGAGGCCAGCATCGACGGCGCCCACGGCGTGCTGCTGTCGATCGCGGGCGGCTCCGACCTCGGTCTGTTCGAGATCAACGAGGCCGCGCAGCTCGTGTCCATGGCGGCCGCGCCGGACGCCAACATCATCTTCGGTACGGTCATCGACGACGCGCTCGGCGACGAGGTCCGCGTGACGGTGATCGCGGCCGGGTTCGACGACGTGCCGCCTCCGGTGGAGAAGCCGCTGCCCCGGCCGGCGAGCCGTCCCGCCGCCCCGCCGGCCGCGCCGCCCGTGTCGTCGCCTGTGCGGCCGAGCGTCGCGTCCCCCAGTGTGAAGTCGGAGCAGCCCGGGCTGCGCCCTGAGCCGCGTGCTGAGGTGCGTCCGGAGCCGCGTACGGACTTCCGGCCCGAGCCGCGTACGGACTTCCGTCCGGAGCCGCGGGCCGAGTTCAGGGCCGATCCCCGGCCGGAGCCGCGCGCGGAGTTCAGGGCGGATCCCCGCCCGGAGCCCCGTCCCGAGCCGCCGCGCCCGGAGCCGGTGCGTCCGGTGGAGTCGGCGCAGATCCCCGGGTCCGTCGACGACGAGCCGCTGGCCGACGAGCCGTCCGGCCCCGTCTCCATCCCCCGGCCCACGCCCGAGCCCGCCAACCCGCCCACGCCCATCACCTCCCGCATGTCGGAGCCCGCCAAACGTCCTCGGGTGGTCTTCGAGGAACAGGAAGAGGAGCTCGACGTCCCCGACTTCCTCAAATAGCCCGGTAGCCTGACGCCGCTCTCCGGCAGGGATCCGGGAGCGGCGCCGTCGTGCGCTGGGCGTACCGCACGGGCGTGTAGTGAAAGGGAGGGCCACGTGAGAAGGGACGAGATCGCGGCCGGGCTCGCCGAGGTCGACACGCGCATCGCGGCGGCCTGCCGCGCGGTGGGTCGTGACCGGGGCGAGGTCACGCTGATCGCCGTCACCAAGACCCGCCCGGCCGAGGACGTGCGCATCCTGGCGGAGTTGGGGGTGCGCGACGTCGGCGAGAACCGGGACCAGGAGGCCGCGCCCAAGGCGCACGAGCTTGCGGACCTGCCGCTGACCTGGCATTTCGTCGGCCAGCTGCAGACGAACAAGGTCCGCTCGGTCGTCGCGTACGCCGACGTGATCCACTC
Organism: Nonomuraea sp. NPDC052116; assembly: GCF_040680035.1. NCBI lineage: Bacteria > Bacillati > Actinomycetota > Actinomycetes > Streptosporangiales > Streptosporangiaceae > Nonomuraea > Nonomuraea sp. NPDC052116. The sequence goes on from NZ_JBFAWA010000016.1 coordinate 218,662, forward strand.
CGTCGACCGGCTCCGGCTGGTGGAGGCGATCAGCAAGGAGGCGGTCCGCCAGGGCCGCAGGGTCGGCTGCCTCATCCAGGTCGCGCTCGACGACGACCCCGAAAGGGGCGGCGCCCGCGCCGCGGACGTGCCGGAGCTGGCCGACGAGGTGGCGCTGGCCGAAGGTCTGTGGCTGGGCGGCATCATGGCCGTGGCGCCGCTGGGGGAGGAGCCCGCCAAGGCGTTCGCCAGGTTGCGTGACGTGGCCACGCGCCTGGAGGAGCAGCACCCGCGCGCCACGATGATTTCGGCCGGTATGAGCGAGGACCTCGCGGAAGCCATCGCGTACGGCGCGACACACGTGCGGGTCGGTACGGCGTTGCTCGGTCGTCGCAAGCCCTTCGTCAGGTAATGTCCCCTCAAGTGGGTCTTCAGGCCCATGACCAAGTAGAGGTCGATCAGCGGTGAGCTCCAAGGGGGTACGGCTACCGCCTCGGGATCCGGCGACGGGCTCGAGCGAGTGCGACCGTGAGCAGGAGGACGACGTAGCGATGGCCGGCGCGATGCGCAAGATGGCGGTCTACCTCGGTCTCGTGGAGGACGACCGCTACGAGAGGTACGAAACCTACCCGGACGACTACGCCTACGAGGACGAGGTGCAGCGGCCCGGCGACGAGCGGCCCGTAGCGGTCCAGGAACGCGACGAGGAGCCCGAGGCGGGGGTGCCCGCGCCCAGGCCCGCCACGACGATCCTGGAGCGCCGCACGACGGATCTGGCCCGCATCACGACACTCCACCCCCGGACGTACAACGAGGCGCGTACCATCGGAGAGCACTTCCGAGACGGCACCCCGGTCATCATGAACCTGACGGAGATGGTTGACAGCGACGCCAAGCGTCTAGTCGATTTCGCGGCAGGTCTGGTCTTTGGCCTACATGGCAGCATTGAACGTGTTACCAACAAGGTGTTCCTGTTGTCCCCTGCCAATGTCGAGGTGACCGCCGAGGACAAGGCCCGAATCGCGGAACGCGGGTTCTTCAATCAGAGTTAGAGTCTCTGTATGTCTATCGCACCCAACCGGGTCTCGCCGAGACCGGGAGGGCACATCGGGAGTGGAGGCGCGGCCGGGCCGTGGGGATCGTAAGCCAGATCTTGGTCGTAGTCCTGTCTCTCTACCTGGTGCTGCTCATCGGCAGAATGATCTTCGAGACGGTCCAGGCTTTCGCCCGTCAGTGGCGCCCCTCCGGCATCGTCCTGGTGCTGGCCGAAGCCACTTACACCGCAACTGACCCACCTCTCAAGTTCCTCCGCCGTTTCATTCCCCCGCTCCGGTTGGGTACGGTGGCCTTTGACCTAAGCTTCACTGTCCTGTTCATCGCCGTGCTGCTGCTGATCCAGATCGTGGGGATGCTGCGATGACGGGGGCGGTGTGGCGCAGGTCGTGATCCAACTCGTGTCCGCGCTGAAGTGATTCGGGTTACCGTCCCTCCGGACAGACTCCAAAGCGCGCCAAGGAGACCAAAAAAATGCCGCTGACGCCCGCTGATGTGCGGAACAAGCAGTTCAGTACCACCCGGCTGCGGCCGGGCTACGACGAGGAAGAGGTCGACGCCTTCCTCGACGAGGTGGAGGCTGAGCTCGACCGTCTGATCCAAGAGAACGAAGAGCTCCGCGCCAAGCTGGCCGAGTGCCTGCGGGGGAAGGTGCCGGGCGGCATGAACATGCCCATGGCCTCCGCCCCGGTCCAGGAGCAGCCCAAGCCCGAGATGATGGCTCCGCCGCCCCAGCCGGAGCCCATGCGCGCCCCCGAGCCGCCGCCTGTGCAGCAGCCGGTCCCCGTCATGAACATGCCTCCCGCCGAGGACAACATGGACACGGCGGCCCGCGTGCTCGCCCTCGCCCAGCAGACCGCCGACCAGGCGATCTCCGACGCCCGCCGGGAGGCGGACGAGACGGTCACCCGCGCCCGCCGCGAGGCCGACGAGATCCTCACCAAGGCACGCCGCCAGGCCGAGCAGGTCATCGGCGACGCCCGCGCCCGCGCCGAGACGCTCGAGCGTGACGCGCAGGAGCGCCACCGCCAGGCGATGGGCTCGCTGGTGCAGACCCGCGACGAGCTCGAGCGCAAGGTCGAGGAGCTGCGCAGCTTCGAGCGCGAATACCGCAGCAGGCTCAAGCTCTACCTGGAAAACCAGCTCGCCGAGCTCAACGTCTCCGCTGAGGGCAGCGGTGGGTTCCCGGTGATGTCCGGTGGTCCGGCGGGTCAGGCTCCCGCGATGTCGCACGCCGTGTCGCAGGGCCAGCCGCCGCTTCCCGGTGGTCCCAGCCCGTTCGGCGGCGAGGCTCCCCAGGGTGTCTTCCCCGGCGGTGACGGTCCCCACAACGACCGCCGGTAAAGTAGCGGGTCACTAGGACCTGTCACTCGAAAGAGCCCCCTGTGATCCTTATCAGTGCTGGTTTGGTGCTCGCGGCGGTCGTGTTGCTGATCGCGGGCTTCGTACTGGCTAAGCCGTTCCTGATCATGTGGTCCATCGTGGTCAGCGTGCTGTCCGCGCTGTTCCTCGTGATCGGGGCGTTCCTGCGGCGAAACGAGCTTTTTCCCGGTGGTGGGCAGGCCGCTGCGCCGGCCACCCCCCCGAAGGGGCTCATGCCGCCGGGCCCCGGCTCGCCGTACAGCCAGACCGGCCCCATGGGTCACCAGCCCCCACCGCGACCCCACCCGCATCCGCAGACACCGCAGCGGACGGCGACCGTTCCCGCCGCCGCACCCCGCCGCCCCGCGGCGAGCGGCATCTCGCCGGATGCGATCGTGTTGGTGATCCCCGGACGCAAGCGCTACCACGTGTCCGGCTGCCGACAGCTGAGCGGCCGGGACAACGAGGAGCTCACGTACGAGGAGGCACGCGAGGAGGGCTTCACGCCCTGCACGGCGTGCCTGCCTGACGCCGCGCTCGGCGGACGGCAGCTGCCGCCTGCCGCCGACCCCGAGCCCGTCGTCGCCCCCGGCGCCGCCGTCACGGCGGCGAGCCGGGCGGAAGACTCCACGGAGACCCGCGACGTACGTCCGCCGGTCGCCCCGCCGAAGCCTGCCGCGAAGGCTTCCACCCCCGACCCGGAGCCCGCCTCCCGCGAGGAAGGCGCCACCGCGTGGTTCGGCCGCCCGTCCACCTCCTCCGCCGCCGAATCGGATGACGATCAGGCGGACGCGGAGACTTCATATTTCCGGCCGCCGCCTTCCGCGCGCAGGCCCGGCTCGCCCTCCGCCCCTCCGGAAGGTCCCGCCACGGGAGCCCCCGGCAAGGCCGGAGCACCCGCGGCCAAGCCTTCGCAGCGCACCGGCTCGCCGGAACAGCCCGGCGCCAAGCCCGGCCGTCCCACGGACACACCCCGTCCGTCCGGCACCAAGCCCGGCCAGCCCGGCCAGTCCGGCCAGTCCACCGGCTCGCCCGAGCAGCTCGGCACCAAGCCCGGCCGACCTGGCGACAAGCCTGGGCAGACCGGCGGCCCGTCGCCGAAGCCGGGATCGACTGGCGCCCGTCCGGGACACCCCGCCGGTGGGCCCTCTTCGAAGGCGACCGACGAGGACGATTCCGCAGGGCCCGCCACGGCACCGCAGCCGCGCGTGACCTCTTCCGGGACGCCGGTCCGCCCTGGACCCTCGGGTGGGGCCTCCGGGCCGTCACAGCGTCCTTCTGGGGCCGCCAAGACGCCTGCCACGGCGGGGGAGAGCGCGACGGTGCCGGAGCGGCCCGCGTCCTCCGCCGAGTCGGAGGCCAAGCCCAAGGGCCCGCTGCCCCCAGGCCCCGGCACGAGCGCCGCACGCCCTTCCGGCACGGGCTCGGCCACCAAGCCTTCGACAACGGAGAAGTCCGGCCCTGACCGCCCGTCAGCCCCTGACCGTCCGTCGGCCTCCGATCGGCCGTCCGCCTCTGACCGTCCGTCCGCGTCTGGGCGGCCCTCTGCGGCGAGTGGCCCGGCAAAGGCGGGCACGTCCGGCGGCGCGAGCCCGAAACCCGGGACCTCCGGCACCGGCGGGCCTGCCGGCTCGGGGGCGAAGTCCGGCACGCCCGGCACGGCGACGGGTTCGACGCCCGGATCCGCCGGCTCGGGCTCCAAGGACGACGCCACTTCCACCAAGCCAGATGTCTTCAAGGGCGAGGGGAGCGGCTCGACGCCCAAGCCCGGGACCCCGGCCAAGACCACCAAGCCTGAGGCCTCCGGCTCGGCCAAGGCCGATGCCACGTCCAGCGGCTCCTCGGGTGGCGCTGAGGGCAAGGACGAGCGTTCCGGCACGGTGAAGGTCATCATCGGCACCCGCCGCTACCACAGCACCGCGTGCCCGTTGATCAGGGGCGCGGGGGAGTCGGGCGTGGAGACGATGACGCTCGCCGCGGCGGAGGCGGCCGGGCTGACGAGCTGCTCGGTGTGCCAGCACGACCGCGAGACGGTCAGCTGAGAGCCCGCCTCCCACCTGGCCGAGCACGGCCGCAGGCGAATCGCTCGTGTCCTCGGGAGCGCCGCAGTACTCCTTCGTCCGACGGCGCGAGCTCGGGGTCACGCGGGCACTCGGTGAACGCGGCATCGACGGGGACGACGCGCAGATGCTGATCCACGTCGAGGCCACCGAGCAGGACGGCCATCTCGCGGCGCGGCAGGCGCTGACACTGCGGCCCCGGCCGGACGGCGTCATCATCGACAACCCGCGCCAGGTGATGGCTTCCGCCGGGGCCGCGGCCGACCTCGGTGTGTTCCCGGCCGCACCGCCGTCACCCGCCGCCACCGCTCCGTCACCGCCGTTATCGGCTACGACCTCCGCGCCAATGCGGAGTTCATGATTCCCCGGGTCATCGATCGGTCTCGGCGACATCTCGGCGCAGGAGATCGACGTGATCCGGAACGCGGCCCCCGGCGAGGGGCTGCCGGCGGTCCAGGAGCAGGGTTTCGCCCTTACCCCGCGAGAATCCTGCGGCCACGCGGCATCGACGGCTTGATGGTGCCGCTGTAGGGCGGAGCGGTCTTCTTGACGCCGCTGTCGGCGGCGGCCCATCCGATCATCCCCGGGCGGCGTGTCGGACGTTGGAGTTCCTCCTCGGTGTGGCGCTGACGCCTTCACGAGCTGTGGCCGGTCCGTACCGCGTCCGGCGCAAACCGCCCTCACCTGCGCCGACGCCTCCTGCAAGGCGCTCCCGGAAGGGTCATCGGCCGGGTCGGGCACTCGTGTAAGCGCGGCGCCGATGGTTCGAATCGCTTCCGTGCTCCGTGCGCGGAATAGTCCACTACTCCGTGGTACCGTGTACTGGTACTCGGTAGCACCGAGTACCAAGGGAAGGCGGAAGAGGACCCACGATGGACGGCCTGACAGAGATGCTGAAGGGCACGCTTGAGGGCTGCGTGCTGGAAATCATCGGCAGCGAGGAGACCTACGGGTACGCCATCACGCGTCGGCTGAACGAACTGGGCTTCGCCGACGTCGTCGAGGGGACGGTTTACACCATCCTGTTGCGGCTGGAGAAGAACGGGCTCGTCCAGGTGACGAAACGACCGTCCGGGCTGGGCCCGCCGCGCAAGTTCTATGAGCTCAACGAGGCGGGGCGCGAAGAACTCGCGACGTTCTGGGCGAAATGGGAGTACATCACATCGCGGATCGACAAGCTCAAGGAGGGCGGGAGATGAACTTCTGGGAGGCCATGACAGGCAGCGATCTCACCAGGGAATGGAAGGCGTTCGAAGCTCGGGCCGAGGCATTGCCGGCCGACTACCGGGCGGCGTGGGAAGAGATCAAGGGTCATCTTTTTCCCTACGGGGACTTCACGGGTCGAAACCTGATGCCGATTCTCGACGGTGCTCTGGGGCTGCTCGAAGAGACGGCGGCCGATGGGCGGAGCATTCACGAGGTGCTGGGGGACGACATCGGGGGCTTCTGCGCGGCGCTGGCCGGCGGAGAAGGGGCCCGGAGCTATCGCGACCGGTGGCGCGAGCAGTTGAACAGGAACGTCGCAAGGAAATTGGGCCGGCTAGGAGGCTGACGTGGGCATCCAAGACATCATCGAGGGCAAGAAGCAGTGGCGGGCGCACATGGCGCGGGTCAAGGCGCTCCCGCCGGACTACCAGATCGTCTACAAGGAGATTCAGAAGTACTTCTTCAAGGTAGGACCGACCGACTTGCTTGACGGTCCCCTGCTCTCAGGGATCGTCGACTTCTTCGAGGAGGGCGTCGCGGCCGGCAAGGGAGTGCTGGAACTCATCGGCGACGACGTCGCCGCCTTCTGCGACGACCTGATCAAGGACTCGCGTACCTTCGCGGACATCTATCAGGAGTCCATCAGCGGAGAACCCGGCGGCACGGCCGAGAGGTAGCACCTGTCGACCCGGCTTTGAACACGAGCTGCCCGGTCGGTGCCTCGGTCATCTTCGATCTGAACGCCAGCCCCTCACCGGCGCGGCCCGTCGATGTCTCCACCGGCTCCTGCGGGGCCATTAATGAACACGGTGCCATCCTTCGCAAGGACGCCCCGGCTGCGGGTCCCGCGCGGACAGCGCTCTGCGTGCCTGTGACGGCGCCCGTCCGGGTGGGCGATGCGATCCCGCTTGGGTGGCGCGGGGCGCGATGGGGCTGTGCTTCGCGGAGGGCGCCGGGGGCGTGCTTCGGGGGAGGGCGGTGGGCCGTGAGGAGGCGGCCCACCGGACAGGGGGCGGGGCGTGAGGGGCGTCCCAGCACGGGGGTGGGCGGCGGTGGGGCGGGTTGTGAGGGCGCCCCACCGCCATCGTGCGTGTCAGGCGCGGCGGAGGTGGAAGGTCAGGGACAGGTCCTCGTCCGTGTGGGACGGGAGGTCCGTCGCCGTTCCTTCCGTGACCGTCGTCGCCAGGACCTCCTCCGCCACCACGTGCCCCTCGGTGCGCAGGGCCGTGGCGAGCTCAGGGGAGGACGTGGTCCACCACAGGTCGATGCGGTCCGTGATCGACAGGCCGGTCGACTTGCGGGCGTCCTGGACCAGGCGGATGACCTCGCGCAGGAGACCGGCGCGACGCAGCTCGTCGGTGAGCTCCAGGTCCAGGGCCACCGTCTCGCCCGTGCCGGTGCCGATGGCGCCCGTCTCCACCGCCCAGCCCGAGCGGGGCTGCTCGTTGACGATCACGTCGTCCGGGCCGAGCATGATCTCGCCCAGCTCGTCCGCCTCCACCATGACCGTGGATCCCGAGCGGAGGGCCCGGGCCACGCGGGTGGCGTCGGCGGCGGCCACGGCGGCCGCGACGAGCTTGGTCTGGGAGCCGAAGCGCTTGCCCAGGGCCCGGAAGTTGGGCTTGACCGAGTAAGTCACGAGATCGGCGCTAAATCCGGACATGTCTTCGAGGGTGTGGACGTTCAGCTCGTCCGCCACCAGACCCCGGAGCTCCCCGGGCAGCGACGGCCAGCCGTGTGCCCCCACCAGGGCGCGGCGGAGCGGCTGGCGGGTCTTGACGCCCGACGAGGCGCGGGCCGAGCGGCCCAGCTCCACCAGGCGGCGTACGAGGGCCATCTGGTCGGACAGCACCGGGTCCAGCAGGTCCTCGCGCACCTCCGGCCAGTCGGCCAGGTGCACCGAGGAGGGCGCGTCGGAGGAGCGCAGGACGTCCCAGAGGTAGTCGGTGATGAACGGCGTGACGGGGGCCATCAGCCGCGTCACCGTCTCCAGGCACTCGTAGAGCGTCGCGAACGCCTCAGGCGACCCCTGCCAGAACCGGCGGCGCGAGCGGCGCACGTACCAGTTGGACAGGTCGTCGAGGAAGTCCGCCAGGCGGCGCCCGGCGCGCTGGGTGTCGTACTCGTCCAGCGACGCCGTGACGTCGGCCACCGTCCTGTGCAGCTCGGCCAGCACCCAGCGGTCGAGCAGCGGGCGCTCGGCCGCGGGCGTGGCCTGCGCGAGCATGTCCGGCGACCAGGACTCGGCGTTGGCGTACAGGGTGAAGAACGACGAGGTGTTCCAGAGCGTCAGCAGGACCTTGCGGACGATCTCCTCGAGGGTGTTGTGCCCCACCCGGCGCGACGCCCACGGCGAGCCCGAGCAGGCCATGAACCACCGCAGCGCGTCGGCCCCGTGCTGGTCCATGAGCGGGATCGGCTCGAGGATGTTGCCCAGGTGCTTGCTCATCTTGCGGCCGTCCTCGGCCAGGATGAGGCCGAGGCAGAGCACGTTCTCGTAGGAGGACTGGCCGAAGACCAGCGTGCCGACGGCCATCAGCGAGTAGAACCAGCCGCGCGTCTGGTCGGTGGCCTCGCAGATGAACTGCGCCGGGTAGACGCCCTCCGGCTTGCCGCGCTCGCCCCACTGGGCGAACGGCATGGAGCCGGAGTCGTACCAGGCGTCGATGACGTCCGGCACGCGGCGCGCGAGGGCGCCGCACGACGGGCAGTCGAAGCTCACGTCGTCCACGAACGGGCGGTGCGGGTCGAGCGCCGAGATGTCCTGCCCCGCCAGCCCGCCCAGCTCCTCCAGCGAGCCGACGCACGTCACGTGGGACTCGTCCGCCGAGCACACCCACAGCGGCAGCGGCGTGCCCCAGTAGCGCGAGCGCGACAGCGACCAGTCGACGTTGTTGCGCAGCCACTCGCCGAACCGGCCCCACTTGATCGTCTCGGGGTACCAGTTGGTGCCGGCGTTGTCGGACAGCATCTTGTCCTTGACCGCGGTGGTGCGGATGTACCAGGACGGGAGCGCGTAGTAGAGCAGCGGGGTGTGGCAGCGCCAGCAGTGCGGGTAGCTGTGCTCGAAGTGGCCGCCGCGGTAGAGCAGCCCGCGGGCGCGCAGGTCCTCGGTCAGCTCCTCGTCGGCGTCCTTGAAGAACCGGCCGCCGACCATGGGCACGTCGTCGAGGAAGCGGCCGTCGGGGCCGATCGGGTTGACGACGGGCATGTCGTACTGCCTGATCACGGCCATGTCGTCGGCGCCGAAGGCCGGGGCCTGGTGGACCAGGCCGGTGCCGTCCTCGACCGTGACGTACTCGCCGAGCACGACGTAGTGGGCGCCGGGGATGTCGACCAGGTCGAACGGGCGGGAGTACGCGGTGTGCTCCAGCTCGCGGCCCGTGTAGCGGGCCACCTCGGTCGCGCCCTCGCCGAGGACCGACAGCAGCGGCTCGGCGACCACCAGGACCTCGCCGTCCGCGGTGCGGGCCGCGACGTACGTCACGTCGGGGTGCACGGCGACGGCCGTGTTGGACACGAGGGTCCACGGCGTGGTCGTCCACACCAGGAGCGCGGCGCCCAGCTCGGCCAGCGGCCCGGCGGTCACCGGCATGCGGACGTAGACCGACGGGCTGGAGACGGTCTCGTAGCCGCCGGGCTGGCCCAGCTCGTGGTCGGACAGCCCCGTGCCGCAGCGCGGGCAGTACGGCGTGATGCGGAAGTCGCGGAACAGCAGCCCCTTGTCCCAGATGACCTTCAGCGACCACCAGACCGACTCGATGTAGGACGGGTCCATGGTCCGGTACGCCTGGGACAGGTCGATCCAGTAGCCCATGCGCTCGGTCAGCTGCTCGAAGGCGTCGACGTGGCGCAGCACCGACTCGCGGCACTTGGCGTTGAACTCGGCGATGCCGTATTCCTCGATGTCCTTCTTGCCGGTCAGGCCCAGCTCGCGCTCCACGCCGACCTCGACGGGCAGGCCGTGGCAGTCCCATCCGGCCTTACGCGGGACGCTGAATCCGCGCATGGACTTGTAGCGCGGGAACAGGTCCTTGAACACCCGCGCCTCGACGTGGTGCACGCCGGGCAGGCCGTTCGCGGTGGGCGGGCCCTCGTAGAAGACCCAGGACGGGTTTCCGGAGTTCTGCTCCACGGAGCGCTCGAAGATCTTCCCGTCCCGCCAGCGGTCGAGGACCTCGCGCTCGAGCGCGGGCAGGTTGACCTGCGCGGGAAGAGAGCGGAAAGATGGCGAAGACATTTCGGGTGTGACCTCCACGCTTGATCGGCCGGTAGGGCGAGCGTGAAGGGACGAAGCCATCCGGCTCCGCGGTACCACCCTTCTTGACCCCGCACGCGGGCGAGGCCCTCTTCGTTTGATCTGCGGCCGGGTCTAATGAGCTCTCGCGAGCCGTTCTTCCGGCGGCTCCGGGGTGATATCCCTCACAGTCGGGCCCCATCAACGCCTTGCAGTCTCAAACCATAACGCAGAGTGGGGCCGAAGGCTTCCTGGTTTCTCAGGGCGAGCCGCCCGAGGGGCCGTCGGTACGCAACCGACAAAGTTGCGGGAATGGACGCCCCTGTGGAGGAGTTTAATGCGCGAGGCGGGATAGTACGGGGGAGGTAAACCGTCCGGCGGGTCGTTTGCCGTTCCGTTATGTGGATCCCTAAGCTGCCCGCACCATTTACGGCCTTGATCAGCAATGGAGGCAGCCATGGCGGCAGTCACGCAGACCGCTACACCTTCGATGTGGTCGCAAGAGGAGCTGGCCGAGGTACGCGGCAGGCTCCAGAGCGAGATCGACCAGCTCAACGCGGACATCCACCGCCACGAGACGGAGATAGCCTCTGGAGACGTCACTCAGGGAGCGGGCGACGACCAGGCGGACGCCGGCGCGAAGACGTACGAGCGGGAACGCGAGATCGCCCTTACTCTGAATGCGCGCGATCTGGTCGCGCAGAACGAACGTGCGATCGCCAGGATCGACGCCGGGACCTATGGAGTGTGCGAATCGTGCCACAAGCCGATCGGCAAGGAACGCCTTCAGGCGTTCCCGAGGGCGACGCTGTGCGTGGCCTGCAAGCAGAAGGAGGAGCGCCGGTAGGCCGCCCCCGCGGGCGTCTGGTCGCCGTCCTCGTCGTGCTGGCGGCCGTGGTCTACGCGGCCGACCTCATCACCAAGACGGTGGTGCTGCGCACGCTCGAGGGTCAGGCCCCGCTCGTCGTCCTCCAGGACGTGCTGCAGTTCCGGGTGATCTTCAATTCCGGTGCCGCGTTCAGCCTCGGCACCGGAATGACCTTCGTCTTCACCTTCATCGCCGCGGGCGTGGTCGTAGCCATCGTGCGCACCGCCCGCAAGCTCGGCAGCCGGGCCTGGGCGGTCACGCTGGGGCTTCTGCTCGGCGGCGCGCTCGGCAACCTCACCGACCGGCTGCTGCGCTATCCCTCGGGGATCGGGCGCTCCACGCAGCTGCAGGGGCACGTCGTCGACTTCATCGAGGTGCTCCCCGGGCATTTCCCCGTCATCGACTACTTCCCCGTGTTCAACATCGCCGACTCGGCCATCGTCTGCGGCGGCATCCTGGCGGTGCTGCTGGCCTGGCGCAACGTGCAGATCGACGGGTCCCGGGAGACCCCGGAGACCAAGGGGGCCGAGAAGGGTGAGTGAGCAGCGGAGCCTGCCCGTACCCGACGGGCTGGAGGGCGAGCGGCTCGACGCCGCGCTCTCGCGGCTGTTCGGCTTCTCCCGCACCCGCGCGGCCGAGCTGATCGGCGCGGGCGAGGTGCTGGTGGACGGCCGGCAGCCGGCCAAGTCCGACCGCGTGCACGCGGGCGCGTGGCTCGACGTGACGATGCCGCCGCCGGTCACCACGCCGATGCCGGTCGCCGAGCCGGTGCCGGGCATGACGGTCGTGTACGAGGACGACGACGTCATCGTGATCAACAAGCCGATCGGCGTGGCCGCCCACCCGACCGTCGGCTGGACGGGGCCGACCGTGATCGGCGGGCTGCTCGGGGCCGGTCACACGATCGCCACCAGCGGGGCCGCCGAGCGCCAGGGCATCGTGCACCGCCTCGACGCCAACACCACGGGGGCGATGGTGGTGGCCAAGAGCGAGGTCGCGTACTCGCGGCTCAAGCGGGCCTTCAAGGAGCGCACGGTCGACAAGCGCTACCACGCGCTGGTGCAGGGGCATCCCGACCCGTTCAGGGGCACGGTCGACGCGCCCATCGACCGCCACCCGTCCGGGGACGGGCGCTTCGCGGTGGTGGCGGGAGGGAAGCCGTCGGTGACCCACTACGACACCGTCGAGGCGTTCCGCGCGGCCTCGCTGCTGGACATCAAGCTGGAGACCGGGCGCACGCACCAGATCAGGGTGCACATGGCGGCGCTGCGGCACCCCTGCGTCGGGGACCTGCTCTACGGGGCGGATCCGACGCTGGCGGCCCGGCTGGGGGTCACGCGCCAGTGGCTGCACGCGGTGGCGCTCGGGTTCGAGCACCCCACCACGGGCGACTGGATGTCGTTCAGCACGGACTATCCGCAGGACCTGCAGAAGGCGCTGGACATCGTCCGCGCCGAATCCTGAGTGGTCCCGCCTACCCGGGCGAGCGGGTCGCGCACGGGCCGGTGCAGGCGGGCGTGGGCTCGCCGGGCCATCCGGCGACCGGGTCCAGCGTGACCGCCGCCGCCAGCTCGGCCAGCCGGTCGGCGTCGCGCTCAGGTGGGCGCGGACGGTGGCCAGGGTGGCGCCGAGCCTGGCCTCCTCGTTGTAGGCGGGGATCACCACCGACAGGTCGATCTCGCTCATGCCCCGGAGACAGGGCCGGGCCTCACCGGGGTTGCACGATCAGCCCTCCGGCTCCGACGGCTCGACCGAGTCCGGGGTCCGGGACGGGGTGGTGTTGTCCCGATCCTGCTCGCCGCTCGCGCTCGGCGTCGGCGTCCGGTCGGGGTTCTTCCGCTCACCGGTCGGCGTGGGCTCCCGGGTGGGGTCCTTCCGCTCGCCGGTAGGCGTCCTGTGCCGGTCCTCGACGGCCGGCGGGGAGCTTTCGGGTGTGGAGGGCGTCGGGGCGAGCTGCGGGGCGCCGGTGGTCGGATCGCCGGTGGAGGGCCCGGCGGTCACCACGGCGGGGGCGGGGCCCGGGCTCCGGGGCAGGTCCCGCGTCCGGCCGGACCACCAGGCCGCGCCGCCCGTGACCGCCGCGACGACCAGCGCGCCTCCCGCGATCACGGCCAGCGGCAGCCTGCGCCGCCGCCGCGGGGGAGCCCCGCCCGGCCCGGTCGCACCTGGCTTGATCGAGCCGGTCCCGGCCGCGCCCGGCTCGGCGACGGGGCCCGTCCGCTCGGGGGCGCCGCCGGTCAGGATCGCGGCCAGCCGCCGCTCGGCCTCCTCCAGCGACATGCGCTCGGCCGGGTTCTTGCGCAGCAGCCCGAGCAGTACCGGACCGAGCACGCCCGCGCGGGCCAGCGGCTCCGGCTCGGCGTGCAGGACCGCGCCCAGCGTGGCCAGGGGGTTGTCCCGCTGGAAGGGCGAGTGCCCCTCGACCGCCAGGTAGAGCGTCACGCCCAGCGACCACAGGTCGGAGGAGGGCATGGCCTGGCTGCCCGCCGCGCGTTCCGGCGCTATGAACGCGGGGGTGCCGAGCAGCTCGCCCGTGCTCGTCACGGGAGCCTCGTCCTCCGTCGTGGCGATGCCGAAGTCGGTGAGCACCGCCCGGCCGTCCTCGGCCAGCAGCACGTTGTCCGGTTTGACGTCCCGGTGCAGCACGCCCGCCGCGTGCGCCGCGCGCAGCGCCTCGAGAAGTTGCAGCCCGATGTCCGCGGCCGCCGGTGGGGACATGGGGCCGTCCTCGCGGATCAGCTCGCCCAAGGTGCGGGAGTCGACGAGCTGCATGACGATCCACGGGTGACCGTTCTCCTCCAGGACGTCGTACACGGTGGCCACACCCGGATGCGCCACCCGGCCGGCGGCCCTGGCCTCCCTGAGCGTGCGTACGGCGAAGACCTCGCGCTCGGGATCCGTCAGGTCGGGCGGCGGCAGGATCTCCTTGACCGCCACGTCCCGGCCCAGCACCTCGTCATGAGCCTGCCACACCGTGCCCATCCCGCCCCGGCCGATCGTCCTGAGCAGCCGGTAACGCCCACCGACCATCTCTGTTGCATCGGACATGCACGGCGGCTACCCCAGAAAGAACCGGACAAGCGCGGTGACGAGGGCCGCCGCGGCCAGGATGACCAGGAACGGCGCCCGCAGCAGCAGCCCGACGACCGCGGCGCCCAGCCCGGCCGTGCGCGCCGGGTCGAAGCTCAGCCCGCCCTCCTCCGTGAACACCTGCACCGCGATCAGGGCCGCCAGCAGCGCCACCGGCACCAGTTCGGCGAACCTGCGGATCGCCGGATGCTCCAGCACGCGGCGCGGCGCCGCCAGCCCGGCCAGCTTGAGCGCGTAGCAGCCCGCGCAGACCGCGGCGATGGCCCACCACAGCGTCATCGCGCCATCACCACCAGCACGGCGGCCGCCGACAGCAGCACGGGCACGCCGGGCGGCAGGAACGGGGTGGCGCACAGGGCGATCGCCGCCGCGGCGCAGGCGAGCCCGCGCAGCTCGGCGCTGGCCGTCAGGCGCGGCCACAGGATGGCCAGGAAGGCGGCCGGGCCCACCACGTCCAGCCCCAGCACGCCGGGGTCGCCCAGGAACGACGCGCCGTAGGCGCCCGCCAGGGTGGTCAGGTTCCAGGTGAGGTAGAGGCTGGCGAACGTGGTGACGAAGCCCGTACGGGCCGCCTCCGGGGTCGGCTGGGCCAGCGTGACGGCCGTCGTCTCGTCGATCACCCCTTGCGCGGCCAGCAGCCGACGGGGCCCGCGTACCCGGAGCAGGTCGGCCAGGCGCAGGCCGTAGAGCGTGTTGCGGCCGCCCAGCAGCAGCGCGCCCAGCGTGGCGGTCACCAGGTCGCCGCCCGCGCCCACCGCGCCGGTCAGCGCGAACTGCGAGGCGCCGGTGAAGGCCAGCAGGCTCAGCACGCACGCCTGCGGCACGCTCAGGCCCGCGGTGATCGCGGCGGCGCCGAAGGCGATCCCCGACAGCCCCACGGCCACGCCCACGCCGAGGCCGTCCCGCACGGCGGCGGAACGGTGAGTTGTCTGTTCCATGCCGCAAGAGGCTAGGAGGTGGGGGAACCGCCGGTCTTGTACGTTCCTGCAGCACGCTGGTACGCCGCGGGCGGCACGCCCACGATGCGCTTGAAATGCCGGTTGAGGTGGGCCTGGTCCGTGAAGCCCACCTCGGCGGCCACCTGCGCCGGGCGTACCCCGGACTGCAGGAGGTGGCGCGCCTGGCGCACCCGCAGCGAGGTCAGGTAGGCGTGCGGCGGCAGGCCCGTCTCGGCCTTGAAGGCCCGCAGCAGCGCGAACGGCCGCGCGCCCACCGCGTCGGCCAGGTCGTCCAGCGTCGGCGGGTCGACGAGGCTGCCGTGCAGCAGGTCGAGCGCGTCCCGCACGGCCCGCCGGCCCTCGGCGGGCAGGATCGCCGTCGGCCTCGGCGTGGCGTGGCGGGTCACCAGCCGCGCGAACAGCGTGCGGCTCAGCGTGGAGGCGGCCAGCGCGTCGCCGCGCTCGGCCGCCTGGTGCGCCCGGCCGAGCAGCAGCGCCACCTCCTCGTCGCGCACCACCTGCCTGGGGAAGTGCGGCGTCGCGTACGGCACGCCGAGCTCGGCCGCGATCCCCGCCAGCGTGTCGATCGACGGGTAGAGCATGCGGTACGACCAGCCGTCCGGCGTGCCCGCCTGGCCGGTGTGCACCGACTCGGGGTTGACCAGCACCACCTCGCCCGCGCCCGCCCGGTGCAGGGTGCCGCGGTAGTCGAACTCCTCCACGCCCCTGACGATCACGCCGATGGCGTAGCCGTCGTGCACGTGCCGGGTGAAGCGGTGGGTGACGTAGCGGGCCTTGAGCAGGTCGGTGCCCGGCACCGCCGGATGCCGCCAGAAGTGCGCCTGCTCTTTCATTGAGGTCTGAAGGTCTTCGCGAACGTCTCGAAGTAGCGCCGGTCCGAGGCCCAGCGGGCGTCGGTGGTCTCCCAGTAGAGGGCGTACGGGCGGCCGTCGGCGGTGCGGAAGCCGCGGTTGATCACGTGGATCCGCTGGCCGCCGCGGATCCTGGTGAACTCCCAGTCGGCGGCCTTGCGGCCGAGGTAGGTGGTGGAGACGATGCCGATCCTGCTGTATCCCTCGAACTCGCCCTTCGCCCGGATCTCCTTCTCCAGGCTGGCCCACTGCTTCGCCGGGTCCGTCCAGGCGAAGTCGGGGACGGTCCACTCCACGATCATCGCACCGGGGCTGTCGGGGCCCTTGAAGGTGATGCTGTCCCTGGTGGAGTGCTTCACGGCCCGCCACCCCTCCGGGACGGCGACCCCGAAGCGGCCCTGCGCGCTCCTGAACGGGCGCCATCCCGCGGGCACCGGCTGCGTCGTCGTGGTGGGCGTGCGCGTGGGCTCGGGCGTGGCGGTGGGAGTGCTCGACGTGGTCGGCTCGGCGGTGGGGGTGGGGGCGGGACCCGTCGGTGTGGGGCTCGGGGTCGCGGCGGTGCTCGTCCAGTGGTTGGAGACCAGGAAGCCGCCCGCGCCCAGCACCGCCACGGCGGCGGGCAGGCCGATCCACAGCGCCTTGCCGCGCCTGGGCCGCGTCGAGAGCGTGGGCCCCTCGGCCGTGTTCGCGGCGCCGGCCGTCGGCCGCCAGGCCTCGGGGGGCGTCGGGTGGGGGGAGGGGCCCGTGGCGGCCTCGTACAGCAGCCTCGCGGCCTCCGCGGCGGGCAGGCGCTCGTCCGGGCTCCTGCGCAGCAGCCCCATGATGACCGGCTGCAGCGCGCCGGCCCGCGCGGGCGGCTCGGGCGCGTCGCGCAGCACCGCCGCGACCGTCGCGGCCCACGAGTCGCGCTTGAACGGCGGCTCGCCCTCGACGGCCGCGTACAGCGTCGCCCCGAGCGACCACAGGTCCGACTCGGGGCGCGCGGGCTCGCCGTTGAGACGCTCGGGCGGCATGTACGCGGGCGTGCCCACCAGCCCGCCGGTAGCCGTCAGCCCCGCCTCGGCCTCCAGCGAGGCGATGCCGAAGTCGGTCAGCACCACCCGGCCGTCGTCGGCCAGCAGCACGTTCTCGGGCTTCACGTCACGGTGGAGCACCCCCGTGGCGTGCGCGGCGCGCAGCGCGTCGAGCACCCGCCCGCCGATCACCGCGACCTGCCCCACCGTGAGCGGCCCGCGCTCGCGCACCACCTCGGCCAGCGAACGCGAGCGCACGAGCTGCATCACGATCCACGGGCGGCCGTCCTCCTCGACGACGTCGTGGATGACGATCACCGACGGGTGGTCGAGGCGGCCCGCCGCCCTGGCCTCCCTGATGGTCCGGCTGTTGAGCTCGGCCCGCTTGGCGTCGCCGACGCCCGTGTAGCGGACCTCCTTGATCGCCACCGTACGGTCGAGCAGCTCGTCGTAGGCACGCCAGACCACGCCCATGCCCCCTTCGCCGAGCGGCTCGATGAGGCGATACCGGTTGCCGACCTGCCTTTCCACGCCGTGAAGCCTACTTGGCCGGTTTGAAGGTGGCGCAGAACCCTTCAAAGAAGTCGTAGTCGGCCTTCCAGTGGCTCTTCAGCGTGTGCCAGTAGATCGCGTACCCCCGCCCGTTGTCGGTGATGAAGCCCCGGTTGCGCACGCGCGTCTTGCCGGTGTTGGTGTTCCAGGTGAAGTCCCAGTCCGCGGCGGCCTTCTGGAAGCCGTCGACCCGCTTGATGTCGAGCTTCTTGTAGCCGCCGAAGTTGTTCTTGAGGGTCGGCTCCTGCTTCTTCCAGTCCTTGTACGGGTCCCTGCTGCTCTTCCCGCCGTCCTCGATCATGAGGTAGGCGTTGGAGGCCGCGCCGGGGCCCCGGAACTTGACCTGGTTGCCGCCGCGGGTCAGCACGTCCCAGCCCTTGGGCAGGCCGACGGAGAAGCCGAGCTTCTTGTCCTTGTACATCTTCCAGCCGGCCGGCAGCGCGTTCTCCTTCTCCTTCTCCTTCTCGGGAGTGGGAGCCGGGGTCGTGGCCGTCGGCGACGGCGGCTGGGACGCACTGGGCTCGGCGGAGCCCGACGTGGACGCGCCCGGCGACGCCTGCGAGGCGGTGTCCGTGGGGACCGTGGCCTGGGAGGCGCCCTTCTTCTTGTCGCTCTCGTCGGGGGCCGAGCTCAGCCCGAGGTAGCCGCCGATCACGGCCACGAGCACGACGGCCACGGCCGCCGCGATGACCGGCCCGGCCCGGCGCGGGTCCGTCCTGGTCGCGTCCATCGTGGACTCGGCGGTGGCGGGGGCCGCGGTCGGCGCCGGCGTGATCCGCGACCCGGTCTCGGGAACGGCGGGCGACGGGACCGGAGCGGCGGAGCGGATCAGGTTGGGGTCGGTCGGGGTGTCGTCCTCGACGGGCGGCGCCTGGCGCAGCTTGCCCAGGGCGCGGAACCTGTTCTGGACGGCGGCCTTGCCCTGCGCCGAGGCCTCGCTCTGCGACGGCGGCTGGGCCGGGGCGGGCATCTCGCGCGACGGCGTGGCAGGCCGCGGCACGCGGACCGTCTGGGCCGCGGGGAACTGCGCGGTCGGCGGCGGGCTCGCCTGGGCGATGACCTGCCGCAGCATCCGCTGCGCTTCCTCGTACGTGAGCCGCTGGACCGGCTCCTTGTTGAGCAGGCCCAGGATCACGTCGGTGAGCGGGCCCGTGTGCGCGGCCGGATCGGGCTCGTCGGTCAGCACGGCGTGCATGGTCGCCAGGGCCATCCCCCGCTCGTGCGGGGAGCGGCCCTCCACGGCCGTGTACAGCGTAGCCCCTAACGACCACAGGTCCGACTCGCGCCGCGCGGGCAGCCCCTTGAGCCGCTCGGGCGCGATGAACGCCGGCGTCCCGGCCAGCCCGGTCACGGTGAGCTGCGTCTCGGTCTCCAGCGTGGCGATGCCGAAGTCGGTGAGCACCACCCGGCCGTCGTCGGCCAGCAGCACGTTCTCGGGTTTGACGTCGCGGTGCAGCACGCCGGCCTCGTGGGCGCGGTGCAGCGCGTCCAGCACGGCCAGGCCGATCTCGGCCACCCGCTTGGGCTGTAGCGGCCCGTCCTGCTTGATCACGGCGCCCAGCGAGCGCGACTGGACGAGCTGCATGACGATCCAGGGCCGGTCATCCTCCTCGATCACGTCGTGAACGACGATCACGTTGGGATGCTCGAACCTCGCCGCCGCCCTCGCCTCGCGCATGGTGCGCCGGTTCAGCAGCTGCACTTCCTCGCCCAGGGCGGCCGCGTACCTGACCTCCTTGACCGCGACCGTGCGGTCCAGGAGCTCGTCGTACGCGCGCCAGACGATACCCATCCCGCCCCTGCCGATGGGTTCCTGCAGTTGGTAGCGGCCGGCGATGCGGCGTCCCTCCTGCTTGCGATCCGACATCAACGGCCTCAAACCCTCCTCTAGGCCAAGAAATACTCCCATAGAGAGGGATCAACGGCGACTCGCCTGAAGGACAGTCCGTCATGTGAGTGGCACCGTCCAGCAGGTGAAGCCATGGGTGTAGTGTTTCAGACATGACTTGTCGCTACGCCTTTATCGAGCCGGCTCCGGGAGAGCCGGTCGTCAGCTAGCGACCACCTGGAGCCGGCACGAGGCAGAGACAACCCGTCTCTGCCTTTTTGGTTTTCCCGCCGGCTGCGCAGGGGCCGGCCCGAATTGGGGGAGTCGAGGATGTCATCGACCTTGGAACGGCGCGCCGTGGCGGTGGGCGGAACGCTCGTGGGCGAAGGACCCGCCGTGGTGATCGGCGGCCGGGTCGACCTGCGGGCGCACCGCGGGGAGGCCGACGCGTACGAGGTGCTGGGCGAGCACGCCACGCTGGTGGAGCCGTACTCGGCCGCAGATCTGCCGGCCATCGCCGAGCGGGCGGACGCGGTCGTGGTGGGTTCGTCGTGGACGCGCGACATCCCGCTGGTGCGCTCGGCGGCCGGGCTCGGGCTGCCGGTGGTCGTGGAGCGGCGGCCCGCCGCCTCGCTGGAGGAGTGGCTGGAGCTGGCCGACTACTGCGCGCGGGAGGGGGACGGCCGGGTGCTCCTGTGCGAGGGCGGCCGGCTGGACCTGGGGCTGATGCGGGCGGCCCGCGCGGTCTCGGGGCGTCCCGTGCTCGCCGACGTCTCGCGGGACGCGGCGCTGTCCGCGGCGGCGGTGGCGGCGGGCGCCGACGGGCTCGTCGTGGACTCGGCCGAACGGGGCACCGCGCCGGTTGGTGGGCCGGCCAAGCTCGGGACCTATGTGGGAGCCCGGACGGCTGAGCCCTCCAGGAGCGGGGCGCTGGAGTTCGTGGGCCCCGGGAGCCTCGCCGAGGCCCGTCAGGAGCTCTCCCCGGCGACCGTGTTGCGCGCGGCCGAGGAGGCCGTGACGGTCGTGGGCGCCCTGGTGCGGCCCGAGGCGCCCGCCACGCTGCCGGAGTGCCGCGAGGCGATCGACCGGGTGGACGCGGCGCTGGCCACGCTGCTCGAACGGCGGGCGGCGCTGGCGGGCATCGTGCAGCGGATCAAGCCGGTGGGCGGGTTCGCGGGGCGCGACATGGCCCGGGAGCGCGCGCTCGTGTCGCGGATGGCGCTGCGCGCCCCGTCGCTGGGGGAGGCCCGGCTCGCGCCCATCATGAACGCCGTCATCGAGGCGGGCCTCCACCTGGCCGAGGAGCGCTCGGCCGAGTGAGCGGGCGTCAGGGAGCGTCGAGGCGGACGTTGTTCATGGGGCGGCCCGGCCCGGCGGCGATCTGCTTGGTGATGAGCTCGGCGAAGCGGCGGTAGCCGTCGCCCGTCGGGTGGTAGCTGCGGGCGTTGACCTTGAGCTCGTCCATGTTCACGCTCAACCCGTTCAGGTACGGCTGCGGCCGGCCCACCTCGTGCCCCGTGAACGCCTCGTACGCGTCCACGTACTCCACGCTCCCCGGCACGCCGAACGCCGCGATCGTCCGGTCGAAGTCGGACACCACCGAGGCCACCGTGTCGTTGAGCCGGCGCGTCATCCCGTTCAGCCAGGTCTGGTCCTCGGCGCTCATGTTGTCGACGGTCGCCACGGGGTCCTTGGGGAAGGGCCGGGGGTAGCCGAGGACGATGATGCGGGCGTTCGGCGCCCGCGTCCGCACCTCGCGCAGCACCTTGGTCAGGCTGGGGCGCAACTCGTCGATGCGGCGGGCGACGGCGGCGTCCTGCTCCACGCACGCCGACGACCACGGCAGCTTGACGATGCAGCCCGTGAGCACCTTCGTGAACCCGGCGTCGTTGCCGCCGATGCTCAGCGTCACCAGGCTGGCGTTCGGGCCGACCCGGGTGATCTGGGGCTTCTGGCCGTACTGGCCCGACAGGATCTGGGTGGTGGTGGCGCCGCTGCAGGCGTAGAAGGCGGTGCCGCCCCCGAAGCGGTAGGTCTGCGCCACCAGCGGCACGTACGAGCCCGTCGCCCGGTGGCAGCGGTCGGCGCCGTCGTTGAGCGGCTCGTGGTCCAGGTCCCAGACGCCCTCGCCGGAGGAGTAGGAGTCGCCCAGCGCGACGTACATGCCGCCCTGCGCCACCTGCACGGGCGTCAGGCGGGTCGCCTGCGGGAGCCTCCCGTGCGGCTCCTGATCGGCCGGGCAGCCCGCGCCGAGCACGGCGCAGGCCAGCCTCGGTAAGACGCCCAAGGGCGCGCATGCCACGGCAAGCGCGGCGCCGACGGCGGCGGCCGCCACGGTCTGGACTATCGCCCGCTTTGTCCACCTCGGCGTCTGTCGTGTCGCCTCGTCCAGTGCGGCCTCCCCCGTGTGCGGCGGCTCTGTGCCGGCACATCGAGAGTACTCAGTCAGGGGCGGCCGCCGTTGACGGTTCGGCGGCGGCTGACCACCCGCCAGCCGAGGGCGATGGCCGCGGCCAGCGCCGGGATGAGGAAGAACGCCACCCGCTGGTCGGGGTCGGCGAAGGGCATCAGCAGGACGACGAGCACCAGGAACGCCAGCGTGAACCAGTTCGTGTACGGCGCGCCGGGCATCGGGAACACCGACAGGTGGCCCGACCGGCGCAGCCGCATCTGGCACCAGACGAGCACGCCCCAGGTCGTGATCACGCCGAGGGAGGCGACGGCGGTGGCGATGTTGAAGGCGCGCTCGGGCAGGAAGTAGAACAGCGCCACCCCGGCCAGGAACATGGCCGCCGTGAACAGGATGCCGCCCATCGGGACGAACCTGGAGCTGAGCGTGCCCGTGAACCCGGGCGCCTCCTGCTTCATGGCCATCGAGCGCAGGATGCGGCCCGTGGCGTACAGGCCGGAGTTGCAGGACGAGAGCGCGGCGGTGATCACCACGAGGTTCATCGCGTCGGCGGCCCACGGGACGCCGAGGCCCGCGAAGACCGTCACGAACGGCGAGGTGTCCGCGCGATACGCGGTCCACGGCAGGACCATCGCCAGCAGCGCCACCGAGCCCACGTAGAAGATCGCGATGCGCCACACCACGCCGTTGATCGCCTTCGGCATGACCTGGTGCGGCCTGGCCGTCTCGCCCGCCGTGATGCCGACCAGCTCGATCGACGCGTACGCGAACACCACCGACTGCAGGCTCATCAGCACCATCGGGAAGCCCTTGGGGAAGAAGCCGCCGTGGGAGACGAGGTTGTGCGGGGTCGCCTGGCCGACCGCGAAGACCACCAGGACCAGGCCGACCACCAGGAAGATCGTGATCGCCAGCACCTTCAGCATGGCGAACCAGAACTCCAGCTCGCCGAACAGCCGGACCGACACCAGGTTGACCGACAGCACGAAGCCCAGGGCGATGAGCGCCGTCAGCCACTGCGGGAACGCCGGAGCCCAGTAATGGATGTAGGCGGCGATGGCGGTCAGCTCGGCGATGCCGGTGAACGCCCAGTTGATCCAGTACATCCAGCCGCTGGCGAACGCCGCCCACGGGCCGATGAACTCGCCCGCGTACTCGACGAACGACCCCGCCACCGGGCGGTAGAGCACGAGCTCGCCGAGCGCCCGCATGACGAAGAACGCGGCCGCCCCGGCGGTGGCGTACGAGATCACCAGGGCGGGCCCGGCGGCGGCCAGCCGGCCGCCCGAACCGAGGAACAGGCCGACCCCGATCGCCCCGCCGATCGCGATCATCTGGACCTGGCGGTTGCCGAGCGCGTGCCGGTAGCCTTCGTCCGTCTGCGTGCGCACCGAGTGTCTCCTCAACTACGTACAGTGAACACGACGATATCGGTGCTGCCGGCCACGGGGGTCCCGGCGCGCCGGTCCGGACGGGGGGCCGGGCGCGGGCATCAGGATGTCGGTCCGGACCGCTGGAGCCGGAGCGCACAACCCCACCCGAGAGGGGCCGGGATCCGTCTGGGAGCGTGACGGCGGCTGTCGTGGTCTCCGGGTGGGGGTGCGATCCGCTTGGGGGCGTGACGGCGGTCGTAGCGGTCTCCGGGAGGGGCTGGGAACCGCCTGCGGGTGTGATGGTGGTCGTCCGCGGCTCGGGCCCGTGCGTGATGGGGTGGCGGGGGTCAGGAGGGTGGGGGGTCCTTGAGGTGGAGGGCGAGGCGGGTGCGGTCGCGGAGGGCGTATTTGCGGAGGAGGCTGGAGACGTGGTTCTTCACCGTGCCCTCGGTGATGCGCAGCCGGGCCCCGATCTCGCGGTTGGAGGCCCCCGCGGCGATCAGCGCGGCCACCTGCGCCTCCCGGGCCGACAACCGGTCCCGAGGCGCGGCCGGCGGAGGCGGCGCGGGCGGCGTGCGCCGGAGCTCGGCGACCAGGCGGGCGGCCACCGGTGCGGCCAGCACCGTCTCCCCGCGGCCGGCGCGGCGGACGGAGTCGATCAGCTCCTCCGGCGTGCAGTCCTTGAGCAGGTAGCCGACGGCGCCGCCGCGCAGCGCGCCGAAGATGTAGTCGTCCTCGTCGAACGTGCTGAGCACGATCGCGGCCACTCCTGGGTGCCGGGCCGACAGGCGGGAGATGAGCTCGACGCCGTCCATTCTGGGCATCCTGGCGTCCACCAGCGCCACGTCCGGGCGGCACTCGGCGGCCACCAGCAGCGCCTCCTCGCCGTCGGCGGCCTCGCCCGCCACCTCGATGCCGTCCTCGATCTCCAGCATCTTGCGCAGGCCCTGCCGCATCAGCTCCTGGTCGTCGACCAGCAGCACCTTGATCGCCCTCACGCCGCCACCTTCACAGGGACGGGCAGCTCCGCCCGCGCCTCCAGCGGCACCCTGATCGTCCTCACGTCGCCACCTTCGCCCGGACGGGCAGCTCCGCCCGCACCTCGAAGCCGCCGCCCGGCCGGTCGCCCGCGACCAGGGTGCCGCCCACGGCACGGGCGCGCTCGGCGAGCGAGCTCAGGCCGAACCCGCCACGTCCCTCGCGGTCGCGGCCGTTGCCGTCGTCGGCGACCGCCAGGACGACGGCCTCGCCGGAGAAGGTGAGCGTGCCGTCGACGTGGCGGGCCCCGGCGTGCCGGACCGCGTTGGTGAGCCCTTCCTGCAGCACGCGGTAGAGCACCAGCTCCACGTCGGGCTCCAGGGGCACCTCGCCGCCCACCACGTCGAAGGACACCGCCAGCCCCGTGCCGTCGAACGACGCCGCCAGCCGCTCCAGCGCCGCGCTGCCGACGCGGCCCTCGAGCGCGAGCGGGCGCAGCGCGCGGACCCACCGGCGGGCGTCGGCCAGCGCCTCCACGGTCAGCTCCTTCGCCTGGCGCACCTCGTCCCAGGCGGCGTCGGGGCGGCGCGAGCGGAACCGCTCGGCGTTCTCCAGGCTCAGCTTGATCACCGTCAGGTGGTGGCCGATGGAGTCGTGCATCTCGGCGCCCATCCGCGCCCGCTCCTGGGCGACCGTCAGCTCCCTGATCCGGGCCAGCAGCCGCCGCGCCTCCTCCCGCCTGCGCCGCGCCTCCAGCACGGCCGACGTCATGCCCAGCACGAACGCGGCGAAGACGACGGTGACCACCGTCTGCACGGTGGCCTCCGGAATGCCGTGGGCCACCGCGGTCGTGACGAAGAGCCCGCCCGTCAGGCAGCCGACGATGACGGCCGCGGTCCGCATACCGTGGACGAACGCCACATTGGCGATCGCCAGGAGCGTCAGCAGCTGATGGATCTCGGCCGAACCCGTGAACCCCAGGGCGAACGTCGCCAGCAGGAACGCCACCGGCAGAGGCCGCCGCCACCCTTCGCGGCGCCGCCAGGGCAGCAGCAGCCACAGCACGGCCACGAGCGCGAGGTTGACGCCGAAGGGTACGGCCCATGGCGGCGTCGAGGGCTCGGCCGCGTACGCGACGGCCCCGGTGGCGGCGAGCACCACCCAGAACACGACGGTGAACAGGACGGGCCGGTCGGGGACGCGCAGCCGGGCCAGGGGACGCTGCATGGCTTCGACCATAGTTTCCCGCGAGGGCGTTGTGATCCTCCTTGAGGACCCATGACGAAGGTCATGGCGGGTTCAGACCGCAGGCCGATGTGCGGCGTCGCGGGGCTCCCTAGCGTGGCGGTCCATGAAAGCCACTCATCCTGTCTGGGCCGTGCTGATCACCGTCGCCGCGATGTTCGCGCAGGTGCTCGCCGCGAGCCGTCTCACAGGTCTGTTCCTGGACGCGGGCAGCCCTCTCTACCTGCCGGTCGCCGTGACCGTCACCACGCTGACGTCGCTCGGGCTCGTCTACCTGATCCGCCGCTTCCTCGGCCGCCAGTCGTGGCGGGGCGTGGGGCTCACGAGGTCCTGGCGGGCCGTGCCGCACCTGCTCGCGGGCGTCATGGCGGGCGCGGCCGCGATAATCGCCGCCAACGGGCTGTCGGTGGCCCTCGGAGTGGCCACCCTGACGCCGTGGTGGGACTTGGTGGGCCCCCAACTGCCCTGGGTGTTGCTCAACGTCGCCATAGCCCTGCTCGGGCAGGCGTTCCCCGAGGAACTGCTGTGGCGGGGGCACCTGTTCGACACGCTCTCGGGCCGACTGTCCCCGAGGACCGTGCTGATCGTGGTGTCCGTGTGCTTCGGCGCGCTGCACATCATCTCCGGGAGCGCGGCGGACACGCCCGCCGAACGCCTGCTCTACGTGCTCCATGCGACCGCCCTCGGCTTCGCCGGCGCGGCGGCGCGGGCGCGCACCGGAGCGGTGTGGATGGCGGTCGGCGTGCACACCGGCTACCACACCGGCAACATCGTGCTCCCGACCCAGGACATCCAGTACGGCGTGCAGCTCGTCATCATGGCCGCCACGCTCACGGTCACCGGCCTGCTCATCCTGGCCGGACGGAGGGGTGGCCACACCGAATCCGTGAGCGGTGGTGATCCGACGAGCGGTCGCGACCGGAGTGGGCAACCCTCGCCGTCGTAGCGCCACGGCTCGTGGGGCAGGATCCAAGGGTGAGCGAACTGCACTACTCGACCGCGACCGAGCTGGCGCACCTGATCAGGACCAGGCAGGTGAGCGCCGTCGAGGTCGTCCAAGCCCACCTCGACCGCATCGAGCAGGTCAACCCGCGCGTCAACGCCATCGTGACCCTGGTCGCCGAGCAGGCGCTCGACGCGGCCAAGGCGGCCGACGCGCGGGAGCCGGCCGGTCCGCTGCACGGCCTGCCCGTCGCGCACAAGGACCTCGTCGACACGGCCGGCATCCGCACCACGTACGGATCGCCGCTCTTCGCCGACAACGTCCCGGCCCAGGACGACCTGATCGTCCGGCGGCTGCGCGCCGCCGGGGCCATCACCATGGGCAAGACCAACACACCGGAGTTCGGCACCGGCTCCCACACCGTCAACGAGGTGTTCGGCGCCACCAGAAACCCCTACGACCTGTCCAAGTCCGCCGGCGGCAGCAGCGGGGGCGCCGCCGCGGCCCTGGCCACCGGCATGGTCCCGCTGGCCGACGGCTCCGACATGGGCGGCTCGCTGCGCAACCCGGCCTCCTTCTGCAACGTCGTCGGCCTGCGCCCCACCCCGGGCCGCGTCCCCGACCCGTCCGACACCAACGCCTGGTACACGCTGTCCGTGCAGGGGCCGATGGCCAGGACGGTCGAGGACGTCACGCTGATGTTCGGGGCGATCGCCGGGTTCGACCGGCGCTCCCCGTACTCGATCAAGGAGGTCTTCGCCCCCGAGCCGGAGGAGGGCGTGCGGGGGCTGCGCGTGGCGTGGAGCCCGGACCTGGGCGGCCTGCCGGTGGACCCGAGGACGGCGGAGGTCACCGCGACGGCGCCGGCGGTGTTCGAGCGGCTGGGGGCCCTGGTCGAGCAGGTCGAGCTGGACCTGTCGGAGGCCGAGGACGCGTTCCGGACCTACCGGGCGTGGAACTACGCGCTGTCCTTCGGCGACGTGACCGGGCTCGGCCCCAACACCGCGTGGAACGTCGAGCAGGGCCGCAAGGTCACCGGCGCCGACCTGGCCCGGGCCGAGCGGGGCCGCAGCCGCCTCTACCAGCGGATGGCCGCGTTCTTCGACACCTACGACGTGCTGATCACGCCCGTCAGCCAGGTGCCGCCGTTCCCGGTCGAGCAGCCCCACGTCAGCGAGATCAACGGGGAGCCGATGCCCGACTACCTCGCCTGGATGCGCTCCGCGTACTGGATCAGCGTGCTGCACGGGCCGGCCGCGTCCGTGCCGGCCGGGTTCACGGCGGACGGGCTTCCGGTGGGGGTGCAGATCGTGGGCCGGCCGTTCGAGGACGCCAGGGTCCTGCGCGTGGCCCGCGCGTTCGAGCAGGCCACCCGCCACGGCGAGCGCCGCCCGCCGCTGTAACCGCCGTACGGGCGGCTTAGAGGGGTTCGGGCGGGTCGCCGTACGGGTGGCGCAGCGGCGACTCGCGGTACCCGTGCATGCCCTCCAGGAACCCGAACAGCCCCACCGCCAGCAGCGGCCAGGACACCAGCACGCCGGAGGCCGTCAGCTTCAGCGCGCCCGGGACGACCTTCACCCCGGGCGTGGCGGCGGCCTCGATGACGACCGCCCCGATCGTGAACGTGGACCCGACCCACAGCGTCAGCATCGCCCCCAGGACGCCGCCGGCGCAGAGCCCGAGCAGCACCGGCAGCATCCACCGCCGCGCCGCGAACCACGCGACCCCGCCGCACAGCAGCCCCAGCCCGCCGGTGATCACCGCGAACCACCCGTCGGCCGCGATCAGCGCCTGCGTGGACGGGTCGGCCAGCACCGTCCCCTGATCGGTGACCTGGTACGGCGCCCGTGGCGTGATCCCAGACCAGACCAGCCCGGCGGCCGCTCCGAGAGTGGCGAGTGCGAGGACAGTTACCGCGAAAGCGCGCACTTCCCTCGTCACGCCACTCCCCCTTACATGTGTATCCGAATCAGCTCGATGGTATCCCCCGGCTAGGCTCGCTTCGTGATTGCAGAAGAGGTCTGGTTGATAGAACCCTCCGGCCCGCTCCGGGGGGACGTCGAAGTACGCGGCTCCAAGAACGGAGTCTCCAAGCACATGGTCGCCGCCATGCTGGGCGGCGGGGAGAGCAGCATCCACAACGCCCCGGAGGTGGGCGAGGTGGAGATCACCGCCGCCATGCTGCGGGCGCTGGGCATCCATGTCGAGATCTCCCGCACGGAGATCAGGATCGCGCGGGGAGAGGCGATCGAGCCGAGGGTGCCGGACGCGTTCACCGGCCTGAACCGCATCCCCATCCTCATGCTCGGCCCGCTCCTGCACCTGGCGGGGGAGGCGTTCGTCCCGCTGGTGGGCGGCGACCCGATCGGGCGGCGGCCGGTCAACTTCCACGTGGAGGCCCTGCGCGCGATGGGCGCCGAGGTGGAGGTGGGCGACACCGGCATCTTCGCCAAGGCCGGCCGGCTCCACGGCACCCGGATCGAGCTGCCGTACCCGAGCGTCGGCGCCACGGAGACGGTCCTGATGTCGGCGGTCCTGGCCGAGGGCAAGACGGTGCTGAAGAACGCCGCGATGGAGCCCGAGGTGGTGGAGCTGGCGCTGTTCCTGCAGCGGATGGGGGCCAGGATCGAGCTCTCCCCCGACCGCAGGATCGTCATCGAGGGCGTCGAACGGCTGCGCGGCGCCTCCACCTGGCTGACCGGCGACCGCATCGAGGCGTTCTCGTACCTGGCGGCCGGCCTGGTCACCGGGGGAGAGGTGCGGGTGCACGGCTGCCCGCAGGACCGCCTGGTCACCGCGATCACCACGCTGGCCAGGATGGGCGCCCAGTTCGACATCAACGACGAGTACCTGTGCGCCACCGCGCCGCCCGAGGGGCTGCGCTCGGCGGCCGTGCAGACCGACACCCACCCCGGGTTCATGACGGACTGGCAGACGCCGCTCATGGTGCTGTTCACGCAGAGCCAGGGCATGTCGGTGCTGCACGAGACGGTCTTCGAGAACCGCCTGGTGTACGTGCCCGCGCTGCAGAAGATGGGCTGCGAGATCGAGGTGTTCGACCAGTGCCTGGGCGGGCCGGCCTGCCGGTACCACGACACCAACGCCAGGCACTCGGCCGTCGTGCGCGGCGTGTCCAAGCTCAAGGGCGCCGACGTGACGCTGCCCGACATCCGGGCGGGGTTCTCGGCCGTGCTGGCGGCCGCCGTCGCCGACGGGCCGTCCACGCTGCGCGGAGTGCACCACATCGAACGCGGTTACCACCGGCCGTTCGAACAGTTCGCCTCGCTCGGTCTGCACATCCGCAGGCAACGGTAAACAGGTGACAAGCGGGCGTTTGGCGCGGATCCGGACGTCGCAGATCATGTGACGTGACCGTACTCAGATCCGTCGGCGCGCTCGGGCTGGCGGGGGCGCTCGGAGGGGTGCTGACCGCGGCACTGGCCGCGCCCGTGGTGAGCGGGGGCGGCATCGCCGCCAAGAACGTCGCGAGCACCTTCGTCGACCTGCCGCCCGCCCCGCGTGAAGAGCCTCTGGACCAGGTGACCAGACTGCTGGACAAGGACGGCAGGACGTTCGCCCAGTTCTACGAGGCCAACCGGACGGCCGTGCAGCTGAGCGCCGTCGCCCCGGTGATGCGCAAGGCGATCGTGGCCATCGAGGACGCCCGCTTCTACGAGCACGGCGGCCTCGACATCCGGGGCACGTTCCGGGCGCTGCTCACCAACACGCAGGCCGGCGGCATCAAGCAGGGCGGCTCGTCCCTGACGCAGCAGCTCGTCAAGAACATCCTGATCGAGGCCGCCCGCACCGAGGCCGAGCGCGACCGCGCCCGCGCCCCGAACCTGGCCCGCAAGATCACCGAGCTGCGGCTCGCGCTGGCGCTGGAGAAGAAGTACCGCAAGGACGAGATCCTGGAGCGCTACCTCAACATCGCCTACTTCGGCGCCGGAGCCCACGGCGTGGAGGCGGCGGCCAGGCGCTTCTTCTCCACGTCGGCCTCCCGGCTGACCCTGGGCCAGGCGGCCACGCTGGCCGGCGCGGTGCGCATGCCGTACTCGACCGACCCCTCGCTCGGCCGGGACCATCGCGAGCGCCTGAAGACGCGTCGGGACCTCGTGCTCGACCGCATGGCCGGGCTGAAGCTGATCAGCCCGCAGGAGGCGGCGAGCGCCAAGGCCGCGCCGCTGGCCATCAAGCTCAGGCCCGAGCCCGGCGGGTGCGAGCAGAGCGCCTATCCCTTCTACTGCCTCTACGTCCAGCGCGAGCTGCTGTCGAACCCCGTCTTCGGCAACACCGAGGCCGAGCGGCGGACCAGGATGGCCAGGGGCGGCCTGACGATCAGGACGAGCCTCGACCCGATCGCGCAGAGCGCCGCCGAGCAGGCCATCCGCCGCCACGTCTGGCCGGAGGACACGGAGGTGGCCGCCGAGGCCATGGTCGAGCCGCGAACCGGGAGGATCAGGGCGATAGCGGCCAGCAAACGCTTCGGCCGCAACCCCGGCAACCGGAAGAACGGCCCCAAGACCACCTTCAACCTGGCCGCGGACGTGGCGCACGGAGGCGGTCAGGGGTTCCAGGCCGGGTCGACGTTCAAGGTGTTCACGCTGGCCACGGCGCTCCAGCAGGGGTGGCGGTTCGGCGACGGCTTCAACACCCCGGGCGAACTCGTGCCCGGGCAGGGCTACCGCGACTGCGCGGGCCACGCCGTGAACGACCCGGACACCCGCATACTCAACGCCACCGGCGAGGGCTCCGGCGGCCCGCACAGCATCGAGACCGGCACCTGGAAGTCGGTGAACATCTTCTACATGATGCTGGAGCGCAAGGTCGGGCTCTGCAACGTGGTGCGGACGGCCAAGGCGCTCGGGATCGCCAGGGCGGACGGGGAGCCGCTGAAGGAGGTGCCCACGTTCACGCTGGGCGTGAACGAGATGGACCCGGTGACGGTGGCGGCGGCGTTCGCGGCGTTCGGGGCCAGGGGGATCTACTGCCGGCCGCTGGCGATCGTCGAGATCGTCGGCAGGGACGGGCGGCGCACCCACGTGCCGCCCGCGTGCGAGCGCGCCATCGAGGAGGAGGTCGCGGACGCGGTCAACTACGTGCTGGAGGGCGTCTTCTCCAAGGGCACCATGCAGGGCCAGAGCATCGGGCGGCCGGCCGCCGGCAAGACGGGCACCAACAACGGCTACACCTCGGCCTGGTTCGCCGGCTACACGCCCGCGCTGGCGGCGGCGGTCAGCGTGGGGGACATCCGCGGGTCGTACCGCTTCCCGCTGCAGGGGGTGCAGATCGGGGACGACTACTACGGAGCGGTGCAGGGGGCGTCGCTGCCCGGGCCGATCTGGGTGGAGTCGATGGAATCAGCGTTGCGGGACGTCGAGCCCAAGGGCTTCTCCGGGCCGGACATGGCCCGCTTCGGCGGCGGCAACACGCCGGGGCTGGAGCAGGCGCTCGCCGAGGAGGAGCGGAAGAGGCGCGAGGCGGAGGGCGGCCGGGGACGCGGCGACCACCCCTTCTTCTGGGGGCGCCGGCGGCTCTTCGAATGGCTCGTCGGCCAGTCGCCCCTGGAGAGGTCGGAGCCCGGGCGGCGGCGATGAGCGCGGTCAGGAGGACTTGCCGATGGGGGCGGTGACGGCCCTGGTGAGCGTGATGAGGTTGTCGGGCGCGGTCTCGATCTGGAGGCCGCGCTTCCCGGCCGAGAAGTAGATCGTCTCGAAGTCGAGCGCCGAGGAGTCGACCACCGTGGGGAGTTGCTTGCGCTGGCCCAGGGGGCTGATGCCGCCCACGACGTAGCCGGTGACGCGCTCCACCTTGGCGGCGTCGGCCATGGCGGCCCGCTTGCTGTTGAGAGCGCCGGCCAGGGCCTTGAGGTCGAGCTTGCCCGACACGGGCACGACCGCCACCGCCAGCCCGCTCTCCACCTCGGCCACCAGCGTCTTGAAGATCCGCTCGTACGGGACGCCGAGCGCGTCCGCGGCCTCCTCGCCGTAGGCCTGGGCCGAGGCGTCGTGCTCGTACGGGTGGAGCGTGAACTCGGCCTTGGCCTTGGTCAGCGCCATGGTGGCCGGGGTCCCGCCCTTGCCTTTCGATTTGCTCACAGGATCCGATTGTAGCGAATCTACAATGTAAAGGCCCTGCCCGGGGTGTACCCGAACGCCCGCCCGAACACGTCGATGAACGCGCTCGCGGAGGCCCACCCGCATCGGTGGGCGACAGTGGTCACGGCGACGCCGTCGGCCAGCAGGAGCAGCGCGTGGTGCAGGCGGAGCTGGGTGCGCCACTGCGGGAAGCTCATGCCCAGCTCGCGCCGGCACAGCCTGGCCAGCGTACGGTCGCTGGTGCCGGCCTGGACGGCCAGCTGCGCCAGGGTCCTGCTGTCGGCGGGGTCGCGGTGCAGGATCGCGCAGACGGCGGCCAGCCGGGGGTCGCGGGCGGTGGGCAGGTGCAGCCGCTGCTCGGGGGCGCGCTTGAGCTGGTCGACGAGTACGGCCCACAACCTCTCGCGCTCCCCGCCGTCCGGTGGGGGCGGGTCGTCGGCGGTGTAGGTGATGATCAGCTCGCGGAGCAGGGGGCCGACGCCGAGGACGGTGGGGTGGCCGAGGCCGAGGGGGTTGTCGGCCAGGCCCACCAGGCACAGGTCGGTGTCGCCGTGGGCGCGGTGTTCGTGGACGGTGCCGGCCGGGATCCAGATGGCGCGGTTGGCCGGGGCGACCCAGGTGCCCGCGCCGGTGGTGACCGAGAGCACGCCGCGGCAGGCGTAGACGATCTGGTGGGTGTCGTGCCGGTGCGCGTCGATGCCCGCACCCGGCGCCAGCGGCCGCCGCCCCGTCGGCGCTTCGGGCAGATGGCGGATTGCCGTCATGAATTGGCATTTTATCGGAAGCGGGCCAGCCGCCACCGGGAAAGGATCGGGGGGTGAACAGGACCCCCATGCTCGCCGCCGGCCACGCGGCCGTGGACTTCTACCAGGGCGCCGTCCCCGCGCTCGTGCCCTTCCTGGTGGCCGGCCGTGGCTACGGGTACGTCGCCGTGTCCGGCATCGTGCTGGCCGCGACGCTGCTGTCGTCGGTCGTGCAGCCGGTGTTCGGGGTGCTGACGGACAGGTGGCGGATGCCGTGGCTGATCCCGGTGAGCACGCTCGTCGCGGGCGCCGGGGTGGCGCTCGGCGGGCTGACGGACTCCTACGTGCTGACCTGGCTGGCCGTGGCGCTGTCCGGTCTCGGCGTGGCGGCCTACCATCCGGAGTCCGCGCGGCTGGCCAGGATCGCGAGCGAGGGCAGCCACGTGCGGATGAGCTGGTTCTCGCTGGGCGGGACGCTGGGGTTCGCGTCGGCTCCCGTGCTGGTGACGCCGTTGCTGGCGGGGTGGGGGCTGGGCGCCTCGCCGTTCCTGGCCGCGCCGGCGGTGCTGGGGGCGGTGGCGACGCTCCCGGCGGTCCGGGCGCTGGCCGGGGGAGGGCCGGCGGCGCGGGCCGCGGCGCCGGTGTCCGGCCGGGACGACTGGCCGTCGTTCGTGAGGCTGACGCTGGTGATCGTCTTCCGCTCGGTCGTGTACGTCGGGTTGAGCGCCTTCGTGGCCCTCTACATGGGCGGCGGGGCGGCCGGCGCGGTGGCGCTGTTCGTGCTGTTCGCGGGCGGGGCGGTCGGGACCGTGCTGGGTGGCAGGCTGGCGGCCCGGTGGGGGCGGCTGCGGACGATGCGCCTGGCCTACGCGCTGGCGGTCCCGGCGGTCGCGGGGGTGGTGCTGGCGCCGGGACCCGTCGCGTACGTCTTCGTCGCGGCCTCGTCGATCGCCCTGTATGCGCCGTTCTCGCTGCATGTCACGCTGGGCCAGGACTTCCTGCCCACCCGGGTGGGCACGGCCGGCGGCGTGACCCTGGGGCTCGCGGTGAGCGTGGGCGGCCTGGCCAGCCCGCTGGTGGGCGCGCTCGCCGAGGCCACCACGTTGCGGACGGCGCTGGCGTGCCTGATCGTCTTCCCGGCCCTGGCCTGGCTGCTGGCCAGGACGCTGAAGGAGCCGGTGCTGGAGCCCGCCGCCTGACCACCCATCGCCCGGGAGTCGCCGGTCAGCGGCGGTAGGTGGAGAGGGCGAGGGTGCTGGTGTTGTCGACCTGGTTCGTGTCGAGGCGGGACGAGTCCACGTGCGCGGTGACGCGCGGGTAGCGGGCGGCCCGGCGGGTCACGCGGACGCGAGCCGTGAGCTGGACCGGGCGCCCGGGGTGGATGGCGGCGATCGTGCAGGTGGCCTGCCTGCCCGAGCGTTTGCACGAGGCGCCGTTCACCGAGGACAGGTGCGTACCGGCCGGGAGGTTGAACGTGACGGGCACCTGGGCGGCGCCCATCAGCCCGCCCATGGTCACGGTGGCCCTGACGTTCGCGGTGCCGCCGCCGCGCCTGACCGCGCGGCGCGGGCCCGAGGTGCTGATGGACAGCGCGTCGTACACCCCCTGCGGGTCGGCCTGCTTGATGATCGCGCCGTAGCTCTCGGCGTTGAGGGCGTTCGCGACGGAGTAGCCGTCCGCGCCGCCGTCCTCCGTGCCCGCCGACAGCACGCCCATCAGGTCGTCGGTGTCTCTGAGCAGCCACGGGCCGCCGCTGTGGCCCTTGAACAGGTGGCAGTTGTGCGTCTCCATGCGTCCGCCGGCCGACGTGGCGGTGATGCGGGAGGCGAAGAGGGTGCCGGTGTCGGCGATGCCGCCGGCCGGCTCGGTCTTGGCCAGGCACCAGAGCTGCTCCTGGCCGTCGTACGGCTTCCTGCCGGCCACGCCGGGGTAGCCCGTCGTGGCGACGGTGTACGCGCCGCCCTGGTTGCGGATCGGGGTGAAGGCGCCGACGGCGTCCTGGAGCGTGCGGCTCTTCCTGCCGACCTCGATGAGGGCGATGTCGTAGTGCGAGTTCCAGTCGCCGCCGCTCATGCCGGTGTAGGGGTCGGGCTTCCACGCCCGCCGGGCGCCCCACCGCCCGTACGGCTCGCGGCCCCGCACGTCGGCGGCCTGCCCGTCGTACGCGGGCACGAACGCGAAGTTCGTGTGCCACTGGCCGGCCGACGCGCCCAGCGGCACGCTGTACACGCAGTGGGCGGCGGTGACGATGAGCAGCCCGACCGCCGAGCGCACGACGGACGCGCTGCAGGAGTCGTCCAGCCCGCTGGAGTTGACGTAGAACAGCCGGCCGGTGACGCGGCTCTGGGTGGCGGCGGTGTACGGGCGGGACATGGGGGCGTAGCCGTTGGCGTCCCCGCCCGGGGTGATCCGTTTGCCCTCCGGCACGCTGCGCAGCTGACCCAGCGCCTCCAGGCTCTTCGGCAGCTCCATGACGCCCTGGGCCCGTGCTTTCAGGCTCTTGGGCAGCTCCGTGGCGTTGGCCTGGGCCTGCTTGCTCGCGGTCCAGTAACGCACGGCGCGGGCGGGGCGCATCAGCGGGGACGACGCGGCGCCCCAGGCGCGGTCCTGGACGGGTGTCAAAGGGGGCTGCTGCCCGGCGGTCGCGGGCACCGCGAGCGCGACGCCGGCCAGCGTGGTGAGCGTGGTGACCAGGACCTTCGGCACGGTGTCCCCTTTGAGTGAAATCGGCAACGTCTCGATCACTCTAGGTTACGAAATGCAGACGAAGCGTAGTTAGGCGCTCCGTGTCGCCATAGCGTCTCAGGGCTCAGCCGGCCGCGGCGTCGCCGGTGCGGCCGGGGGGCAGGAAGTCGGCGGTACTGGTCTCCGACGGCTCGCGATCGGGCCGCAGCCCGCGCCACGACGGGTGGCGCAGGCGGCGGTCGCCGGTGACCTCGGCGTACTGCACCTCTCCGACCAGGCGCGGCTCCACCCAGCGCGCGTCCCTGGCGTGCTCGCGCGGCACCGGCTCGTCGAACGGCGGGTCGGCGCGTTCCAGGGACGCCAGGAGCTCGCCCAGGTCGCGCAGCATGACCTCGGTGAACCCGGTCCCGACGTGCCCCACGAACCGCAGCCGTCCCCGCTGGTCGTAGGCGCCCAGCAGCAGCGACCCGATCATCCCCGAACGCCGCCCGCCCCCCGGCTTCCAGCCGCCGATCACGACCTCGGCGGTGCGGACGTTCTTGACCTTCGTCCAGTCGCCGCTGCGCCGGCCGGGCCGGTACGGCGAGCCCATCCGCTTGCACACGACCCCTTCGAGCCCGAGCTGCCGGGAGGAGTCGAAGGCGAGCCCGGCGTGGTCGGCGAACCACACGGGCACCTCCCAGCGGTAGCCGGGCGTGAACGTGGTCTCGAGCAGCTCCCTGCGGGCGCTGTAGGGGCGGGAGACGGTGCTGTCCTCGTCGAGGTGCAGGATGTCGAACGCCATGAACGTCACCGGCACCGACCTGGCCAGTTCGGCCACCGCCGCCGGGTTGCGCTGGTGCATCCGGGGCTGCAGCGCCTCGAAGCTGGGCCGCCCGGTCTCGTCGAACGCCACGATCTCCCCGTCGATCACGGCGGCGTGCCCGCCGGTGGCGCCGGCCATGAGCTGGAGCTCGGGGTAGGCGGGGGTGATGTCCTTGGCGTTGCGCGACATCAGGCGGACGGCGCCGCCCTGGAGGTAGGCGAGGGCGCGCACACCGTCCCATTTCATCTCCACGGCCCAGTCCGCACCCTGGACGGAGGTCAGGGTGCCGAGCTGCGCCAGCATGGGCGCGTAGGCCGGCAGCCGCACCATGGTGCAGGCCGTACCCCGGAGGGCTGATCGACAGTGGCGGGCCGGGGTCTACAGATGGTCAAGCGCGGTGTCCTCGACGAGCTCGGCCAGGTCCACGCCGTGGGCGGTGAGCTCGGCGACGGTGGCGCAGTAGCCCTGCAGGTACGTCGTGCCGTTGACCCGGTGCGAGACACGCAGCAGCGGGCGATCGTCCAAGATGATCGCCTCGATCAGGATGCCGCCGAGGGCTCGCCACTGTCCCACCCGGGTAACTGTAGGGGCGCGGACAGAATGGACACGTAATGGGAAAGTACGCACCTGGCCTTGCCGGGCGGGGTGATGGCTTTTCCGGGACATGGGCGCTCGACCTTTGGGTAAAGAGAAATTGGCGCCTTTTTAGGTGTTCGGCGTTATCGGGGGGTTCGGGGCGGGCAGGGGTGACGGCTCTCGGCTTTCCCGGCCGTGGCCATGCCCCCGCGACGGCCACGGCGATGCCCCGGCGGGCCCGGTCCGGGGCTGTGGCGGCCGCGGGCTGCGACGTCGGCGAGCGTCGCCCGCGGCCGCCCTCCGCACCGCCGGGTGAGGGGCGGCACGCCATCCCGGATGGTGGACAGAACCTGATTCAGGGGCCGGACTCCGTAGACTGTGATGGTGATTTCCCGTATTGACATGCGTGGTTCTCTTCCGGAGAACCTGCGCGACGTGCTGCCCCGCGCCGAGCTCGACGTCGAGGCCGCCCTGGAGAAGGTGCGGCCCATCTGCGACGACGTGCGCCATCGCGGGGCGGCAGCCGTACGGGAGCTGACCGCCAGGTTCGACGGCGTCGAGATCGCCTCCACCCGCGTCTCCGCCGAGGCCATCGACCAGGCCCTGCGTGAGCTCGCCCCCGAGGTCAGGGCGGCACTGGAGGAGTCGATCAGGCGGGCCAGGCTGGTCCACCGCGACCAGCGGCGCGCCGACGTCACCACCCAGGTCGTGCCCGGCGGCACCGTGACCGAGCGGTGGGTGCCGGTCGACCGGGTGGGCCTCTACGTCCCCGGCGGCCGCGCGGTCTACCCCTCCAGCGTGGTCATGAACGTCGTCCCGGCGCAGGAGGCCGGCGTCGGCTCGCTGGCCGTGACCAGCCCGCCGCAGAAGGAGTTCGGCGGGCTGCCGCACCCCACGATCCTGGCCGCGTGCGCGCTGCTCGGCGTGGACGAGGTCTACTCGGTGGGCGGGGCGCAGGCGGTGGCCATGTTCGCCTACGGCACGGAGGAGTGCCCGCCCGCCACGATGGTGACCGGTCCGGGCAACATCTGGGTGGCGGCGGCCAAGCGGCTGCTCAAGGGGCGCATCGGCATCGACTCCGAGGCGGGCCCGACCGAGATCGCCGTCCTGGCCGACGAGACGGCCGACCCGGTCCACGTGGCCGCCGACCTGATCAGCCAGGCCGAGCACGACCCGATCGCCGCCGCTGTGCTGGTCACCACCAGTGTTGAGCTGGCCGACGCGGTCGAGAAGGAGCTGCCGGGCCAGGTGTCGGCGACCAGGCACTCCGAGCGCATCGCCGAGGCGCTGGGCGGCCGGCAGTCGGGCATCGTGCTGGTCGGCTCCATCGACGACGGCATCAAGGTCGTGGACGCGTACGCGGCCGAGCACCTGGAGATCCACACCGCGAACGCCGCGGAGATAGCCGGAAGAATCCGGAACGCCGGGGCCATCTTCGTGGGCCCGTACGCTCCCGTGTCGCTCGGCGACTACCTCGCCGGGTCCAACCACGTGCTGCCCACGGGCGGTTGCGCCTGCCACTCCAGCGGCCTGTCGGTGCAGTCGTTCCTGCGCGGCATCCACGTCGTCGACTACACCCGCGACGCCCTCGCCGACGCGGCGGCCCACGTGTCGGTCCTGGCGGACGCCGAGGACCTTCCGGCCCACGGTGCCGCGATCCGCGCCCGATTCGACTGGCAGATTCCCACGGAGACCGCGTGAACCTCGACGACCTGCCCATCCGGGACGACCTCCGGGGTAAGTCGCCGTACGGCGCGCCCCAGATCGACGTCCCCGTCAGGCTCAACACCAACGAAAACCCCTACCCGCCCTCGCCCGAGCTGGTCGCCGACCTGGCCGAGGCGGTCCGGGAGAGCGCGGGCGAGCTCAACCGCTACCCCGACAGGGACGCCACGGCCCTGCGCGCCGACCTGGCCGGCTACCTCGGCCACGGCCTGACCACCGAGCAGGTGTGGGCCGCCAACGGCTCCAACGAGGTGCTCCAGCAGATCCTGCAGGCCTTCGGCGGCCACGGCCGCACGGCCATCGGGTTCGAGCCCTCGTACTCGATGCACCCGATCATCACCAGCGGCACCAGCACCGAGTGGATCTCGGCCAGCCGCGAGGACGACTTCTCGATCGACCCCGGCAAGGCGACGGCGGCGATCGAGGAGCACCAGCCCGACATCGTGTTCCTGGCCTCGCCCAACAACCCGACCGGCACCGCCCAGCCGCTCGAGACCATCAAGGCCGTCCTGGCCACCACCCGGGGCATGGTCGTGGTCGACGAGGCCTACGCCGAGTTCGCCCGCGAGGGCACGCCGTCGGCGCTCACCCTGCTGCCCGAGCACCCCCGGCTGATCGTCACCAGGACGATGTCCAAGGCGTTCGCCATGGCGGGCACCCGGCTCGGCTACCTCGCCGCCCACCCGGCCGTGGTGGAGGCGCTGCTGCTGGTGCGCCTGCCGTACCACCTGTCCACGCTCACCCAGGCGGCGGCGCGCGTGGCGCTGCGGCACCGCGCCGAGCTGCTCGGCACGGTCGACGCGCTGCGGCGCGAGCGCGACGACACGGTCGCGTGGCTGCGCTCCAAGGGCCTGGCCGTGGCCGACTCCGACGCCAACTTCGTGCTGTTCGGGCGCTTCCCCGACCGGCGCAAGGTGTGGGAGGGGCTGCTGGAGCGCGGGGTGCTCATCCGCGAGGTGGGCCCGCCACAATGGCTGCGGGTGTCGATCGGCACCGGTGAGGAGATGGCGGCCTTCCGCGCCGCCCTGGAAGGAGTCTTGTGAGTCGCGTAGGCCGCGTCGAGCGCGTTACGAAGGAGACCTCGGTCCTGGTGGAGGTCGGCCTCGACGGCACCGGCCGGGTCGAGGTGGCCACCGGGGTCGGCTTCTTCGACCACATGCTGGCCCAGCTGGGCAAGCACGGGCTGTTCGACCTGACGGTCAAGACCGAGGGCGACCTGCACATCGACTCCCACCACACGATCGAGGACACCGCGCTCGCGCTGGGCGCGGCGTTCCGCGAGGCGCTGGGCGACAAGTCGGGCATCAGGAGGTTCGGCAGCGCGTCGTGCCCGTTGGACGAGTCGCTCGCCCAGGTCACCGTCGACCTGTCCGGGCGTCCCTATCTCGTGCACTCCGAGCCCGAGGGCATGGCGCCGATGATCGGCCCCGAGTACGACACGACGATGACCCGCCACATCCTGGAGTCGCTCGTCGCGCAGGCCGCGATCTGCCTGCACGTCCACGTCCCCTACGGCCGCAACGCCCACCACATCGTGGAGGCCCAGTTCAAGGCCCTGGCCAGGGCGCTGCGCGAGGCGTCCGAGCTCGACCCGCGCGCCACGGGCGTGCCGAGCACCAAGGGCGTCCTGTGACCGAGAACACCATCGCCATCGCGATGGTGTTCATCGGGCTGTTCCTGATCGGCGGCGTGTTCTCGCTGGCCAAGCAGGGGCTGAAGATCGGTGCGGCCGTCTGCGCGCTGGGCGCGGCGATGGCGATCACGGCGGGGGTGCTGTGGTGGTAGGCAAGAAGGTCGTGGTGCTCGACTACGGGTCGGGCAACCTGCGCTCGGCCGAGCGGGCGCTGGCCAGGGTCGGCGCCGACGTGACCGTCACGTCCGACTTCGACGCCGCCATGGACGCCGACGGGCTGGTGGTGCCGGGCGTCGGCGCGTTCGAGGCGTGCATGACCGGGCTCAAGAGCGTGCGCGGCGAGCGGATCATCGGGCGGCGCCTGTCCGGCGGGCGTCCGGTGCTGGGCATCTGCGTGGGCATGCAGATCCTGTTCGCCCGGGGCGTCGAGCACGGCGTGGAGACCGAGGGCTGCGCCGAGTGGCCGGGCACGGTGGAGCGGCTGGAGGCGCCCGTGCTGCCCCACATGGGGTGGAACACGGTCAAGGCGCCCGCCGACAGCGTGCTGTTCGCCGGGCTCGACGCCGCGACCCGCTTCTACTTCGTGCACTCGTACGGGGTGCGCGAGTGGGAGCTGCACGCCGGCGAGGGGTTCGCCGAGCCGCTGGTCACCTGGGCCGAGCACGGCGTCCCGTTCGTGGCCGCCGTCGAGAACGGCCCGCTCAAGGCCACCCAGTTCCACCCCGAGAAGTCCGGCGACGCCGGAGCCGTGCTGCTGAAGAACTGGCTCGGCACGCTGTGAGCGCGCCGATCAGCCGATCCAGGCTCTCATGAGCAAGGAACGCGCGCGCCGCAGGGCCGAGCGGGAGGCGGAGCGGGCGCGCGCGATCCGGGCCAACGAGGAGCGGCAGGCGCGCCGGGCCCGCCGCCGCGCCCTCCTGGCCCGGCTGACCCCGCGCCCGGTGCGGTTCTACCGCCAGGGCGGCCTGATCGCCCGCCGCCACCGCGCCCAGAACATCGTGGTCGCGCTGGGCTTCCTGTTCGTCCAGGCCATCGTGTGGCTGATGTGGGGCTCGCTCCCGCTCAGCCTCGCCGTCCTGGTCTTCTCGCTGCTGCTGGTGCCCGTTGTCGTGACCCTCGCTTTCGACCGGAGGATCTGAATGTCGCTCGTATTGCTGCCCGCCGTGGACGTCGTCGACGGCCAGGCCGTACGCCTGGTGCAAGGCGAGGCCGGGACCGAGACCGGCTACGGCGAGCCCCTGGCCGCCGCGCTGGCCTGGCAGGAGGCGGGCGCCGAGTGGATCCATCTGGTCGACCTGGACGCCGCGTTCGGCCGGGGGAGCAACCGGGAGCTGCTCGCCGACGTCATCGGCCGGCTCGACGTGAACGTGGAGCTGTCCGGCGGCATCCGCGACGACGACTCCCTGGCCGCCGCGCTGGCCACCGGCTGCCGCCGGGTCAACATCGGCACCGCCGCCCTGGAGAATCCCGAGTGGTGCCGGAAGGTCATCGCCGAGCACGGCGACAAGATCGCGGTCGGGCTCGACGTGCGCGGCACCACGCTGGCCGCCCGCGGCTGGACCGAGGACGCCGGTGACCTGTGGGAGGTCCTCGACCGCCTCGAGGCCGACGGCTGCCCCCGTTACGTCGTCACCGACGTGACCAAGGACGGCATGCTGAAGGGCCCCAACCTCGACCTCTACCGCCGGATCCTGGCCCGCACCGGCCGGCCGGTCGTGGCCAGCGGCGGCGTCTCCTCCATCGACGACCTGGTCGCGCTCGCGTCCCTCGTCCCCGACGGGCTGGAGGGCGCCATCGTGGGCAAGGCCCTCTACGCTCACGCGTTCACACTGGAAAACGCGCTAGCCGCAGTACGTGTGTAGCTCTTGCCGGGAGGGGGCGAGATGAGCGTCAGCATCTTTGGTATGGAAAGCACCGGTCGCAGGGTGTTTTCCGGCGGTATCTGGGAGGAGCGGTACGGCTATGCCCGTGCCGTCGTGGCGGGTGACCGGGTGATCGTGTCCGGCTGCACCGCCACGGTCGACGGAGAGGTGCGCCATGTCGGCGACGCCTACAGACAGAGCCTGACCGCGATCGACATCGCGCTGGAGGCCGTCCTGATGGGCGGTCTGACCAGCGAGGACGTGGTCATGGTCCGTTACTATGTGGTGGAGCAGCGCCACTTCGACCTCGTCGGGCAGGCCATCGGCGAGGTCTTCGGCAAGGTGCGCCCCGCCTGCACCGGAGTGAGGGTGGCCGGGCTGGTCGACCCGAGAATGCTGGTCGAGATCGAAATCGAGGCACACCGAGCATGACCGTAGCCGTAAGAGTCATCCCCTGTCTCGACGTGGACGCCGGCCGCGTGGTCAAGGGCATCAACTTCGAGAACCTCCGCGACGCGGGCGACCCGGTCGAGCTGGCCAGGCGCTATGACGAGGAGGGCGCCGACGAGCTGACCTTCCTCGACATCACCGCCTCGTCCGGCGAGCGGGAGACCATGCTCGACGTGGTGCGCAGGACCGCCGAGCAGGTGTTCATCCCGCTCACCGTCGGCGGCGGCGTGCGTTCGGTCGAGGACGTCAACCGCCTGCTGCGGGCCGGGGCCGACAAGGTGTCGCTCAACACGGCGGCCATCGCCCGGCCCGAGCTGCTCACGGAGGCGTCCCGGCGCTTCGGCGCCCAGTGCGTCGTGCTGTCCGTGGACGCCCGCCGCGCGCCCGGCACCCCCAGCGGGTTCGAGGTGACCACGCACGGCGGTCGCCGCGGCACCGGGATCGACGCGGTGGAGTGGGCGGCCCGCGGCGAGGAGCTCGGAGTGGGGGAGATCCTGCTCAACTCGATGGACGGTGACGGCACGCTCGACGGCTACGACCTGGAGATGCTGCGCGCGGTCCGCGCCGCGGTGCGGGTGCCGGTGATCGCCAGTGGCGGCGCCGGCCGGCTGGAGGACTTCCCTCCGGCGGTCGCGGCGGGCGCCGACGCCGTGCTCGCGGCGTCGGTGTTCCACTTCGGCACGCTCAAGATCTCCGAGGTCAAGGACACGCTCCGGATGGCGGGCCACCCGGTCCGCTAGCCCCGTTTTCCGCACGTGAGGTTGTTTGAAGATCGCCAGGTTGCTGTGGTGATCGTCATCGCGGTATGACCTGGCTGGTGAGACAGCGTG